>JAYFRN010000026.1 GCA_034925865.1 Oscillospiraceae bacterium
AAAGAAGTAGAAAAACGAACTCAAATATAGTATGATGTTAATAACAACAAAAACACATACAAGAAGAGGACGTTTTTCTATGAACAGTATAACATCAGAAGCACACTTTCGTCAACGGGTAGTGAAATATTCTTACAAAAATGGAGTAACAGTTGCAAGTATACGGTTCAGGCGAAGCCGACAGGCAATCTATGAATGGCGGGCGAAATATGACGGGAAGAGCTGGCGCAGCCTGCTAGAAAAGTCGCACAAACCGCACAGTCATCCGAATCAGCATACGGAAGCCGAAAAAGAAATGATCCTACGGCATTGGAAGCATGATAAAGATGATCGTATTAACTTGTGGGACACTTTACGAAAAAATGGCTATACACGACATCTCCTTCTTGTCACCTATCATTGACATTTCAACAAAAAATATTATAAAATTCAAAAATACCTATTGACTTTTAAAAATATCGTGATATAATGTAAATACTATTCAATATAAATGCTTTGAGCTCACATGTTTGTAAGTCATTGTCTTTTAATGAACTGCAAGCTTTGTGGGTTTTGTTATTATATATGGGTAAAATATTTTTAGGAGGTACCTTAAATGCTTAATGGTACTGTTAAATGGTTCAATGCTGATAAAGGATTCGGATTCATATCAAATGATGAGGGCGGCGACGATATATTCGTGCATTTCTCCGCTATTATATCAAATGGCTATAAATCTCTTACAGAAGGTCAAAAAGTAACTTTTGACACTGAAAAAGATCCCAAGAACAGCCGTAAACTCAGAGCGGTCAATGTTCGTATTGCATAATTGAATTTGTAAGTTGCTAAAGCAAACCGACGCGAAACAGAAATCTGTTTCGCGTCGGTTTTTTGGGTGTTTCGGGAATGATACGAATCTTGCCGGTGGAAGACCGATCGCAGGTAATTACTGCCAAGCGTAGTGAACCGCAAGCCCTTTGCAGCAATGTCAGAGGTGAAGGAAGCGGTGTGATAAACAACACGATCTGCTAAAAGAGAGAAAAAGCTTTTGTGTGCGGGCTTTCTATAAAATAATATTATTGCCTTTTAATAATCAATAACTTTTTCCATATCACATATCGAAAACGGCATTCCTTCGGATTTTCTTATATTGGTTTCCGAAAAGCCATAATTAATATACCATTTTTTTAGAATATCGTTTTCATTCATTAACCAAATAACAACTTTATGGCCGCCAAGAATTTTAACTTCATTAAATATATAATCGATCAGAGCCTTTCCATAGCCTTTATGCCGATTCTCAGGCAAAACAGACAGAAGCCCCAAAATATATGTATTATCATCATTTTTTTTCATACAGACAAATCCTGCCTGTTTGTTATTTTCATACAAGCCATAAAAGTCAATACCGCTATTTAACATGTTATCAAGGTCATTTATAGTCCTGAAAGCTGCATATGAAGGGCAATTATCTTTGGTAATATTATAATCCTTTGCAACGGTCAAAAACGAATTACTTATAACGCTTAAGCAATCAGATAAATTCGAGTGATCAGTAATTTTAGTAATACTGACCTTATATGAGTTTTGATTCATAATCTTCCTCGCTTTGGCAATTTATAACGCGTTAATAAATAATCGCGATTTATATAAAATAATCAATCCGAAATAATACAGTCTGAAAGTGCGGAACGAACAGATTCGGCAAAGCTGTCCGCGGCGCCCCAGTCAAATCTGAATAACACTCCGGTTCCGCCTCCGGCGGAGGTATAATGCACTCTCGTTTTACCGGAAACATCGTCAAGTATAACAGTAAGCGTAAGCCGGTTGCTGACTCTTGAGTAGTATTTTTCAAAAACCATGACATGAACCGAACAATGATTTTCGCATTGTATATTATAATCGTTTACAAGCTCTCCGGAAAAACTGCGGTTTATTTCCTCTTTGATTTTATTGGCAGATGAAATAATATCGGATGAAACAAAAAAGGTATTGTCCATATTTTATTTAAATTCTTTCTCTCCGCGGCAAGGTTCGTCAAAATAACCTTTAATATTTACGTACGCCGGTGAAACCGTGTTGTCGAAACGGAGAAGAGAACATAGCTGTGCACCGTATTTTTTGTCCGGATAATAATAAGCGGTCGTGATTCCTGCGCGTTCAAAAAGATCAAGAACCGTCCTTGCGGCGGCTTCAAGCGCGAAAAGATCCGCGTTTTCAAAATTCTTGGAAAAAAGCCTTGTTATAATTCCGGTATCTCCAGAAAATTTAAACATACAGAGACCTTTAAGTTCACCATCTTCGTGAGCTTTATAACAAAGCTCGGTTTCGTTGTATTCCTGCCCGCATTCAGCACAGAGATCATGTTGCTCCTTACGGTCGTATATGGGAGAGATAACAAGCATTTATTCAAGCAAGTCCTTTCAGATAATCAATCTGTTCTTTTGTAAGCTTTTCGTATGCTCCGCTTTTAAGGTCGCCGAGCGTTATTTTACCGATCGCTATTCGCGTAAGGCGCGATACATCAAGCCCGGCCTGAAGACACATTTTCCTGATTTGGCGGTTTCTGCCTTCTCCAAGAACAAATTTCAATATCGAAGCATCAAAGCCCGATTCCACGATCACTTTACATGGCCTTATTCTGTAACCGTCTATAACCATCGGAGAATTTAGCTTTATAATTTGTTCCGGCGATGCCGATGATTTAAGCTTTACAATATATACTTTATCAACTGAAGTCGAAGGATGCATTAGACGGTTTGCGAATTCTCCGTCATTTGTCATCAGAATTAATCCTTCGGAGTCTAAGTCCAATCTGCCAATAGGATATATACGTTCCGGTATATCATTAACAAGCTCGGTAATGCATTTGCGTCCCTTTTCATCGGACATTGTAACGACATAACCGCGAGGTTTATATAGCTTAATATATATTCTTCGATCAGTTTTTTCAACGAGAATACCGTTATAAACGACCGCGTCGTTATTCGGATCAACCTTTTGACCGGTGACTGCCGGAGCTCCGTTTATAAAGACTCTGCCTGCCGAAATTTCTTCCTCCGCTTTTCGCCTGGACATTATTCCGCAGTCTGAAAGGTATTTTTGAATTCTCATTTGCTCCATGTTTTATTAATCTTCCTTAATTTTAAATAATTTGTGCCAGAATGAAGGTTTAATATATAATAATGCGGTATTCCTGGCATAAAGAGGAACTTCAGCAACGGGATATCCGTCCGCGTTTATTATCAGTATTCCAACAGGATGCATGGCGGCGGTTGACAGAGCATCAGCCGGAAAGCTGTCAATGCCGTAAACCGGAGCGTAAAGAAAGTGAGGTGCTTCGGCGGAAAATGTTATTTTAGAACTGGAACGTATACATGCCGTTACAGATATCAAATTCGTAGCTGTAATATAATTATGCGCTCCGGCGACTTGATCAGAGCCGTTTCCCGCGCTTGTATTTGTGGCTGCGCCAACTACCGGAATATCAAGTTTAAAGCCTTCCGCTGCAAGCAGCTCTATATCATTATAAAGAGAAAAGCCATACGCTGCCAAGGAGAGATGATCGTTCCAGTCATTTCCGTCATCTATTGTCATAAGGCAGAGTGTTTTACCGTCGCGTCTGAAGGCGGAAGCGAGACATCTGCCTGCATTCTTTGTATAACCTGTCTTTCCTCCTATACATTCCTGCGAAAGATGCAGAAGCCTGTTGTGATTGGAAAAGAATCTTTCTGTGCTCTTTTCGACCGGATGAGTACGGTATGATTTTGCGGATGCCACTAAGGCAAAAAGTTCATTTTTTATTGCGTATGAAAGAAGCAGTGACATGTCATACGCGCTGGAATAATGATTTTGATTGTGAAGACCATGCGGATTAGTGAAATGAGTATTTTTCATACCGAGATCAGCGGCTTTTTCGTTCATCAAAGCTGCGAAATCCTGAATTGAGCCGGAAATGTGTATTGCGATAGCGGCCGCCGCGTCGTTTGCGCTTTGAAGCATAAGGGCATATATAAGGTCCAGCATTAATACTTTTTCGCCCGCATATAGATATGCCGACGAACCTTCCGTACCCGCGGCGGCTTTATCGATTGTGACAATTTCATCGGGAGACGAATTCTCAATTGCGACGATGGCAGTCATGATTTTTGTGGTGCTTGCTATCGGAAGCCTCGCGTTCATATTATTTGAAAGGAGTAAAGCGCCAGAGTCCGCATCCATGAGACAATAGCTTCTTGCGTAAATATGAGGAACGGCGACCGTCTCTGACACGCCGGAGATTCCGGATATAACATTTTGCCGCTCGAAATCGCAATATGCACAGGCACACGGCAAATATGTATCCTTGGAAGCAATATGGGCGCATGAATTAAAAAATATCAAAACAAAAATCAACAGTACAACCGCTTTTTTCATATCTTTTCCCGATCAATAAATATAAGTATTCACATATGGATTTATATGAATTTTACGGGTTAAAAATGCAATATTTTTATAATATGAGGCGTTTGTATCCGCGTTTCAGTAAAAATATTATTTTTCCGATGCTTCGGATGAATCATCAGAAGCTTCAGTGCTTTCCGGCTTTTTGAAATTTTTGAATATATTCATTATTCGTTCGATAATCGCGGGAGAGCGGTCCACAAGATCGCTGATTGTTCCTACTATATTGCCGGCTTCCGGTGTAAGAGGATCGTTTATATTTAAAAGCCTGACATCAGAATTTGATGCCACCAAAAATGCGAGCGGAGTAACAGTCAGACCGGCGGCGTTTCCTCCTCCAAAATGTGCCTGTTGTCTGAGAGGATTATGCTTGCTGTCAAAGTCAACGCCGCCGGAGGTGAATCCGACGGAAACCTTTGATATCGGTATTATTACGGTCTTGTCAGGCAATGTGATTGGAGTGCCGATTACATTATCTGCGGAAATAACCTGCTTTAAATTTTCAAGTGAAGCGTCAATCACTTGCTTTAACGGTATTTCGTTCATTTTGAGGTTTATCCTTTCTCTTTATATATGCTTTCAATAGTGAAAAGGCAACGGAAAATAAATGTATCGGTTTTATAACAATTTGTATTTTAAACGCAAATTCGGGCTTTTCCGATGTGAAATCGGGAAAGATGAAAACCAAATCCGGATTGTATTTAAAGTGTAAAAACCTGTCTAGTATTTCAAGCAATCCGAAAATGGCGGAAGACGCGGCTGCGTACATTTCCGCGGTTGACTGCGCTTCGGCAGCGGCGCATCTGAATGACAGATAATACAGTTTGATTCTTATTCTTTTAAATAGGCTTTCGGATGCGGCGGCAGTGATTTTTGTCAGCATTTTTATAAAGCCGAACACATCTCTCGGTGTTTTTTTCTTTTTCGGAGGTCTTGGCTTTACAGAGCCGCGTGCAGGCTTTTTCTTTTTTATTTTTGTGACTGCGGCTTTCTTTTTCTTTTTTTCGCTGAATTTATTTATTATTTTTACCGCATTTTTAAAGCTAAGCGTAAATGCGGAAATTCTGAATCTTACAGAAAAATCACCGTCGAGTTCAAAAATAATTCCGACATCAAGAAGCAGCAGAATAATAATAATTGCCAAAAGCACCAACGCAATATACAACGCTGTCAATTATTATCGCCTCCCTCAACCGAAATAATTCTACAATGTTATTTAAACAATGATCTGATAATAATCGGTATATATTATACATATAGCGCGATTTTTATATGGTAATAACTAACTCAAGATTCGGTAATTCTGTATGAATCCTTGGTGCTTTTTCAATTGTTTTACATAGTTCGTCAGGGTGTATTTTATGCGTTGTTGCTCTTGCGTTCTCATCTCCGTGCACATCATTAAAATTAAGCGCAATATAAAGTATATTATCGTAATTTAAAATTTCAGACAAGAACTTTTCCAGCGAAGGTAGCTTGCTGTTTTCTATTCCAATATAATCATTTTTGCCAATCCATATCCCGTCAAAAATGTGATAACATTCGTTGGTTGCAGGATTATCGAGTATTTCAAAGGGAATATATTTTTCAGCTATACATTTGCTTATATTGAATTTATTCCGAACTGATTCCGACAGATTACACCATATGTTTATTCCGATTCTATATTCTATAGTTCGTGAAATTAAAAAATAGGCAAGGTCCAAGACAGAATTATTATCAGGTGTTTCCTTAAAAACGATTTTACCATATATATTAAAATGTGGCATATTTTATATACTCATCATTTTGTTATTGATTGATCGTTTCGTTTAACGATATCTGTATCTCGCCTTCTATAGGAGGAAGCTCTGACAGGGAAGTAAGCCCGAAAGATCGTAAAAAAGCAGATGTGGTACGGTAAAGAATCGGCTTTCCGGGTGCGTCCAATCGCCCGGCTTCTTCTATAAGCTCTCTTTGAACAAGCGTATTGACAATTCCCGAACAGTCGACGCCGCGGATCTTTTCGATATAAGAGCGTGTTACCGGCTGTTTATATGCTATCACAGCGAGCGCCTCAAGCGCGGGCTTTGAAAGAGGCGCGGTTCTCTTGATTTTAAGGAAATCGGAAACATAGCCGGCATATTCCTGCTTTGTGCACAGCTGATAATTTCCGTCCAGAAAGCAAAGCTCAAAGCTTGTATCACATGAAGAGGCAAGCTTTTTTCGCAGTAAAACCGCAAGCTCCGATATGCTTTCAAGGTCAAGTCCGAAAATTTCCGTAAGCTTTGAGGCGGGCACGGGATCGCCACCCGCGAACAGAACCGCTTCCATTGCGTTGACTAAAAATTTAATTTTTTGTTCGTTGAAGCTATCTTCAAGAGACATCCGCAGTGTTTCCTCCTTTTTCGGTATTAAGGCATATTATGTAATCGCCGCTGTATTTCTTATAGGAAATTCTGCCTGTGGAAACCAGCTCGATCATTGCAAGAAATGTCGCCACCGCGTCTCTTTTTGATGGAGAATTATCAAAAAGAGACATAAACGACACTGAGCTGCCATTTCTTATTGCTTTTACAAGATGCCTTAGCACAAAGATGATTTTCTGTTCGATTGATACCTGCTTTACAGAAAACAGGTTTTCTACGCTTTGTTTTTTCTTTGTCTCACGTTCAGCTTTAAGCGCTATTTTTAATGTACGAAACGAAGAGGGAAGAAAGCTTTTGTCATATTCCGTTGTTTCTGTCTGGTAAAAAAACGGTTGCGGAGTCGGGTAATACCGTTTATAAAATTTTTCTTCAAGAGTTCTGAGATATTCGGCTGCCGCTTTTACGCGGGAGTATTCGAGAAGCGTTTCGACAAGCTCTGTTCTCGGGTCTTCTTCCGGCGCTTCCTCGGCGGGCAGCAGTAATTTGCTTTTTATATATAAAAGCTCGCACGCCATGACAACGAATTCGCTTGAAAGCTCAATATTACTGTGATTCATATCATCAAGATAATCGAGATATTGCTCCAGTATCAGAGCGATCGGTATGTCGTATATATCGATCTTATGTTTCGATATTAGCGCAATCAAAAGGTCAAGCGGACCGTCAAAGGCTCCCAGTTTAAAATTTACGGCTTCTGGCATGATTCTTTAAATTGGTATGACAAGCCCGGCAAGAGCGAAAAACCAATTCGATACCGTTGTTGCCGCTATATACAAAGGGTTACCGAGATATCCCGTTATTAAAACGAGAATAAGAGCGAGCTGCAGATATTTTTCAATACGCTTCATTTTATTTTCGGCCGTATATGGCAAAAAGGAATATAAAACTCTCGAGCCGTCGAGCGGATATACGGGTATGAGATTAAAAATAGCAAGACAAATATTCGATATTACAAAGTAATATAAAAGGTTAGAGAGTATTGGTATTAATTTTGATATAACTGAGTTTGTAGCTATCGTGCTGTAATTTAAATATATAAGCTTATAAAACCCCTGAAATATAAAGGCAAATATCAACGCAAGCAAAAAGTTTGATATTGGGCCCGCTATCGCTGTAAGCGCAATATCACGCTTTTTGTTTTTAAAATTTGAGATATTAACGGGGACAGGCTTCGCCCATCCGAAACGCAGGACGATAAATGCAATAAATCCGAGAGGATCAATGTGTTTCATGGGATTCAGAGTCAGTCTCCCTGCCATGCGGGCGGTGGGGTCACCGAGTTTGTCGGCGACAAAGCCGTGAGAAAATTCATGCACGGAAAGCGATAATAAACATACCGGCAGCATGTATAATATTCCTACGAGCCATTCTCTTATTGAGTCGTATCCGAACATCATTAATACCTTTCATTTTTTATTTCATCGTTTAACTTGTGTAGTTATCGGATATAAAACTATTTCTGCGAATATCCGTTGAAGCGCCTCATGAATTCAAAGCCTATGACAGCGCTTGCGGCAGAAGTGGTCAGAGATTTATTAAAGCTTCTGCCGTAAGGAATCCTTATTATGTTATCTGCGTTTTCAATCAGAGCTTTGGATATTCCGCGTTTTTCTCCTCCTATAATAAGCACGCACGGAAAAGAAATTTCTGCTTTATAAAGAGAAACGGAGTTTTTTACTTCCGCTGCACAGACAATAGAGTATCCGTTTGATTTCAACGCGAAAACGAGCTCTTTTTCATCGGTATAACCGGCGCAGTCAATTAATTCCGTTGCTCCGGCAGACGCGCGTATACAGACGCCGGCCGCGCTCATCCAGCTGCGAGGAGGAAGAAGCATTCCGCCGGCGCCGGAGGCATAAAGGGAGCGAACGGAATATCCGAAATTATAAGGGTCTTCGATACCGGAAAGAAGAAATATCAACTTATGCTGTTTTAATAAAAGCTCTTCAAGTGAATAAAGCTTTCTGTCAGATACTTCGGCCAAAATTCCGCCGCCGGTTTTTGCGGTCGAATGTTCTTCATAAAACTCATCAGAGCAGCAATTTACGGGAATATTGAGCTGTTTTGCTTTTACGATTATTCGATGGATATTTATATCTTCAACCTTGGCGCCGGAAGCTATAAAAATTTCTTTTATTTCTCTGGAACCTGAGTCAAACACCGCGTTGATTGAAAGAGCGCCCTCTGCATATGAGCTGTCTCTTTCCTTAAAGGCTTCGTTTTTCAATTAATTTTCCTTACTGTCAGAAATTATTCGGCATTATCCCAGTTGTGCCATACATTAGTGACATCGTCGTTTTCCTCGAGCATTTCAAGGAGCCTGTTCATTTTTGTGATGCTTTCTTCATCGGTAAGCGAAACATATGTCGTAGGTATTTTATCTGTTTCCGATGATGAAATTTTATATCCTGCCGCTTCAAGAGCATCCTTGACTATATATAAATCATTGGGATCACAGGTGATTTCGTATATATCTTCGTCGAGCGCGATATCCTCCGCTCCGGCTTCGAGAGCATCCTCCATTATCTTATCTTCGGATATACCCTCGGCATCTATTATTATTACGCCTTTATCAGAGAACATGAATGAGACACAGCCTGTGGTGCCGAGGTTTCCGCCGAATTTATCAAAATAATGGCGCATATCGGAGCCGGTGCGGTTTCTGTTGTCCGTTGCGGCTTCTACGATCACGGCGATACCATTTGGTCCGTAACCCTCATAGAATATTGTTTCGTATGTTTCGGCATCGCTGCTTGCGGCTTTTTTGATTGTTCTTTCTATGTTATCGTTTGGTACGTTATTTGCTTTTGCCTTTATAATAAGGTCTCTTAATTTTGTATTCGCAACCGGATCGGCACCTCCTGATTTTACAGCCATCGCAATTTCCTTGCCTATTTTAGTAAAGACGCTTGCGCGCTGCGCGTCCGTCTTTTCTTTTTTGTGCATTATGTTTTTCCATTTGGAATGACCTGACATGATGATACCACCTTATAATAAAATATTTACTGAATAAAATTATACCCGCTCTGTCTGTTTAAGACCGATAAGCCATAATGCGTTTCCAAGCACGGCTTTTGTTGAACGGCAGAGATCGGCGCGCAAACGTTTTATATCGCTTTCGGCGTTGATTACGGGACAATTATGATAAAACCTGTTGAATGTCTGGCAAAGATCGATTATGAATCTTGTTATGTCAGAGGGTTCGTATTCGCCAAGAGCCTGTATGACTCTGTCGGGGAATGACGCAAGCAGCAAAGCAAGCGCGCGCTCATCCTCATTTAAAGCCGCGCAGCTATATCCGTTGTTAATATTTGAATTACCGGCTTTAGTTTCATCGTCGCATTTTGACACGACGCTACAGCAGCGCGCATATGTGTACTGCGCGTATGGGCCGGTATTTCCATCGAAATTGAGTACATCTTCCCAGACAAAATTTACGTCTTTTATTCTGCCCGCCGACAGCTGATTAAATATGACTGCTCCGAGCCCGACCTTTTTAGCGATTTCATCTTTATTTTCAGAAGACATTCCGGGATTCTTTTCTTCTATTATTGCCCTTACGCGAGAAATCGCTTCATCAAATAATTCTTCAAGAAGCACTACATTTCCGGTACGAGTCGCAAGCTTTGCTCCGTTTACGCTTATTTTTCCGTAAGGAACATGTACAAGGCGCTTTTCAAATTCATAACCCATAAGGCCTATAACTTTAAACCATTGGGCAAAGTAAAGGCTCTGTCCCGCATCAGTGACATAAAGGCATTTATCAAAATGATATGTGTTCCAGCGATATATGGCCGCGGTTATGTCGCGGGTTGCATAAAGTGTTGTGCCGTCTTTTTTAAGTATAAGACAAGGCGGCATTTTATATTCGTCAAGCGGGACGATCATCGCGCCGTCGCTCTCTTTGAGCAGTCCTTTTTCCTGCAACTCTTCAACAGCCTGCATTTTATCGTAATAAAAGCTTTCGCCGGAATAGCTTTCGAATTCTATTCCGAGCACCTTATAAAGGCGCATGAATTCATTCAGGCTTATTTCCTTGAACCATTTCCAAAGATCAAGAGCTTCTTTATCGCCGTGCTCAAGCTTGGAGAATTCTTCGCGGGCTTTATCGTTTAGCGTGGGGTCGGATTCTGCTCTCACATAAAATTCTGCATATATGCGAGCAAGCTCCTTAACGCCAATTTTTTCTATGGCTTCTTTATTACCCCATCCGTGATAAGCGACAATCAAACGTCCAAACTGTGTGCCCCAGTCGCCGAGATGATTTATGCCTATGCATTTATACCCGGAAAACTGATGTATCCTTTTTATCGAATTTCCGATTGCAGTTGTGCCAAGATGTCCTATATGAAACGGTTTTGCTATGTTCGGCGACGAGTAATCTATTACCATTGTTTTTCCGTTACCGATGTCATTTTTACCGTAATCGTTTCCGACTGATATAATTTTTCCTATTATATTATCTGCGATGTATTTATCGGAAACGTAAAAATTCAAATATCCGTTGAGCGCTTCGATTTTTGAGATACCCTCCGGAAGAGAAGCGTTAAGCTTATCCATAAGCTCACCGGCTATTTTAATCGGAGGCTTGCGGAGCGATTTTGCCAGCTTGAAGCACGCGACGGTAAAATCGCCCATCGAGCTGTCCGGCGTCGGAGCGATGAGAGACATAATATCATCGGCAGACACATCCGGTAGGAGTGAAGAAATCACAGCCGATATATTTTTTTTGAGTTCGTTCATTTTGTTCCTTAATATATAGAAGATTATTTATTTTATGACAACATTTTTTTTGATTCCGGTCGAGGCAACGGAAACAAAGGTCTTTCCGGGATTAAGGTAAAGCGGTGTACCATCAGCATTCAGGTAATCCATTTTTCCGTCAATACTGTCTCGTTTCCATTTTATCGGAATGTACTTTCCTTCGCAGGCATAATATCCTTCGCCGGTGCCGGTCAACTCGACAAAAAGCCTTCCGTAGTCGTCAATTTCATGTCGGAGGGTAAAGATCACGATTACGTTTTCAAAGCATACCTGCTTGCCGTTTAATGCGTCGATTGTAGGAGCGCCATATTGACTTCTATAATATTTTTTGGTTTCTGAATTATATGAGAATTCGGTTATAGATGTAGAATGATGCGGCAAATATATGTATGAAGCGGGTTGGGGAGAATAATTTGTGTCAAATGGAGTATATGAGTCAATGAAATTATATGTGGTTTTATAATTATCTTCTTTATGAGCGGTTCTAAATCCTGCTTTTTTGATTCCTTCGACGATCTTTGCTCCGCTTATATAGCGGCAATGCTCAAGACCCTTGTTTTTCAATCTGTCCTGATCGTAATAAAACAGCTGAGATTCATAATATCCGCCGTTTACTCCGTCGATATTATCAATATTGCGTTCTTTTAAGCTTTCATATGCGCCGGGGCTGCCGCCGCAATGTACATAGATCGCATCGTGCATCTGAGCTATATCAATAAAATAAGGACGGGAGGAACGAACGGTGCCGATATACGGGAGAGCAGCATAATCCTCGAAAATTGCTATAAGTCTGTTTACTCCGCCCTCTATGTTGCATTCATAAATAACACTTGCAAGTGAAATTCCTGATTGAGGAAGACCGCGGCGTTCATTATTGATCATCACAGCAATTGGTCTTTGAGACAGGCATTTTTCTGAAATAGGCAACCCCGTGAGACCGCTCCTGAAATCGGACAATATGATTGCATCTGGCTGAGCGGAGCCGGAAAGCATGTTTCCGTCGGTGGAAAACCCAAACGTAAAATTCGGTATGTCTCTGGTAACAGGGATGAGATCAGAACTGTCATATGTTATATACGTTTTTACGGACGTCGTATTCGGTGAATCCGTTGATGATGGAGGAGTATTATCGCATGAGCAGAATAAGGCGGCAAAAGAAATAAGTATTATAAAGAAAGACAAGAATTTATTCATAAGGCTCTCCGAGGTTATCAACGATTTAATGATACCAATTCAAGTTATTATAACAAGAAAAAATTAAAAAATCAAGAATAAACGTATTTTATTTAAAAAGTGGTGGAAAAAGAAGAAAAAAAGCTATATAATCTATATAACACAATAACACTTATTGTAAAAATTCATTAAACGAAAATAATTTTCTTTATTTGAGAAAGAATTTGCTATATTGGCTTTTATCTTATATAGAAATTGCCATTAATATATGTGATAATAAATATGGCTTAAGAATTGTAATATATTTTCAATCAGATAATTTTTACATTTACTGTCTGATCAACCGTAATTCAGGCAAGCCGAAACCTTAGTTTACGGTTCGGCGGAAAGGTATGAACATATGAAAAAAGCCGCTGTTATAGCTCTCGATTCCGGAACTACGTCTTCCCGCGCTCTGCTTTGTGATCTTCAAGGAAATATATTACATATATCACGACGCGGTATTAAACAGTACTATCCTGAAAACGGATATGTCGAGGAAGATCCGGAAGAAATATTCTCCGCCGCTGTATACTGTATCCGCGATGTTCTCGCCTTTGCGGAAGCGGGCGGATATGAGGCGGTATCGCTGGGAATAACAAACCAGCGTGAAACAGTTATTGTGTGGGAGAGAGAAACGGGAAAACATGTCTGCCCAGCTATCGTGTGGCAGTGCCGGCGCTCCGCGGAAATCTGTGAAGCTTTAAAAAAATCCGGCTGGGAACAACGCATTTACGGTAAAACGGGTCTTGTCATAGACGCATATTTTTCGGCATCAAAGCTTAAATGGCTTTTTGACCGGCGCCCCGAGCTGCGACGAAAAGCATATGAAGGAAGCTTGATCTGCGGTACTGTGGATTCATATTTGATATGGCGGCTTACAGGCGGAAAAGTTCACGCGACGGATACGACGAACGCTTCGCGTACAATGCTTTTCAATATACATAGTATGTCATACGATACCGATCTGGCGGAGCTGTTCGGCATTCCGCTCCAAATGCTTCCGGCAGTTAAAAACACTGCGGACGATTACGGAATATGTGATATAAAGCTGTTTGAAAAAAACATTTGTATACGCGCCGCTGTCGGTGATCAGCAATCCGCTCTCTTCGGTCAGTCATGTAAAGCCGAAGGCAGCGCCAAGTGTACATACGGCACGGGATGCTTTATGTTGGTAAATACAGGTTCAAGCATTGTGGTATCAAACAACCGGCTTTTATCCGGGATCGCCTGGACTATTGGCGGAAGGACATCATATTGCCTGGAAGGAAGCGTTTTTACGGGAGGAGCCGCGGTTCAATGGTTGCGTGACGGCCTGGGTATTATAAAAACATCAGAAGAAATAAACACAGTTGCTTCGACCGTACCTGACAGCGGAGGAGTAGTTTTTGTTCCGGCTTTTGTCGGGCTGTCCGCTCCTTATTGGGATTCCAAAGCACGCGGGCTGGTATGCGGGTTGACCAGGGCGACAACCGCGGCTCATATTTGCCGGGCCGTGCTGGAGTCGATAGCATTTCAGGTTAACGACATAATTAATTGCATAAATGAAGACTGTGAAGCGAATAATCTTCCTGTCACCGTGGGAGAATTGAAAGCGGACGGAGGTGCCGCCGCTAGCGATATATTGATGCAGTTTCAAGCGGACATATCAGATAAAAAGATTATTTGTCCCATTGAAGCGGAAAAAACTGCTCTCGGCGCCGCTGAACTTGCAATTATAGGAACAGGAATTAATGAAGAAGGTTTTATGAATCCCGGTGAAAAAACAAAGCCGAGGGAGTTTTTACCGCATATAAAAAAAGACAATGCGGAGAAGCTCAGAAACGAATGGAAAAACGCCATAAAAAGGACGCTGTCGGAATAAGCCAGAGAAGTTTTAATAATCAATTTTATATTTACGGGTAAGCGGGAGCAATAAAAGCGATATCGCCGAAATGATTCCGCAAATGATCAAAGCGCCGGAAACACCGATTGAGCTTACTATAAAGCCTCCCGCCAGGCTGGAAATGATTCTCGGAATACTGGTGAAAAATGCGTACATCACGCTCTGCCCGCTTGCTTTGAGATTTTCGGGAATGTGTTCATTTATATAAACAGAAGCACAATATGTAACTGGAGTAACACAAAAGCCGGTCAGTACGGCGGTCGTCAGAATTGAAAAAGCATCCTTCGCAAACGCAAGAGCAAAGCATCTTATAACAGTGATTACGAATGAAATTGCGATGACCTTTGTTTTTCCGAGCTTTTTCATGATAAAACCAAAAAAAATAAAAAATGGTATTTCGCCGGTAATAGTAAGAAATACGTTGAGTCCCCAAACCCAGTCAGGAAGCCCGAGTGTTTTAAGCACATATTCTGAATAAAAATTCTGATAAAACGAAAAGACGAAATACGATATCGCGGTAAAAGCGAAAATCAGCATAAGACCTTTATCTCTGAATATCGGAGCGAGCGAAAGCTTTTGCTTCGGCTGCGCGTGTCCTCGGACAGAAGGAGACATCATTGCCGATACGGCGGCGATGGCTGCGATGACAATATAAGATACAAATACCGGTAGTATACCATTGGCTGTAAAAAGTGATATAATGAAAGCTATAAGACCGTATCCTATCGTACCCATCAAACGTATCGGACCGTAATTGACACCGTTTTGAGAAGAATACTCAAGCGTTATTGTATCAACAAGACCGCCGAACGGCGACATGAAAAACATAATAACAATAAATATAATAAAAAGATATAAAAACGAATGTGAAAAATACGCGGAAAAAAATGCCGCCGCCGATAAGATTATGGTAAGCGCGACTATTCGGTTTTTTGTGCTCGATTTATCGGCAATTTTGCCCCAGAATATCGGGGCGATAACGGAAACAACAGGTCCGACTGAAAGCAGTATACCTTTTGAAACGTTTGTGTGATACATATCAAGATATACCGGCATGAAAGAATAATACAATGCGTTAAGTCCGTAGAGAAAGAAGTTTAAAGAGAAGAGCGCGGTAAGAGACGATACGGATGATTTATTTTTCATAGACACTGTTCTTTCATATACTTGTTTTTAAGGTAAATACGAATTATAATTATACAATATTGCATGAGTTAATTCAATACCTGATTATTGAGAATTTTATGGCATCACTGTTTCATGGTTATTTACGCTTCGGATATAAAAAGATAATAACTTTTGCCACTGCGGACTTTTTTGTTTTACAGTGTCACTTCGCTCATACCGATCGGTTAAGTCTCAGGTACGGCTGTCGTTATGATTGGCGGTTTGCTTCTTGTTGCGTTCATGCTTGGCAGCATTAGTTTTTGTACAATCTCCGGTTTCATGTTGAAGTTTAGCAGCTTTTCCAAAATCTGAATAGGAAAATCTTCACCGGTGTTTATTATCGCGCTTACAGTTCCTCAATGTAGAGTAAACACTACACAAAGCTTTATAAAGCTATGGCTTTTAAAGTCAGAAGCCATTAAATATAATAATTCAGCACTTTTTCACAAGGTCTTCAAAGAATTGTTTTAAAATAATTAAAAATACGGAGGTATGTCATGAAGCTGCTGGTTGTAGACGACGAGACAAAAATCAGGGGAATTATTAAAAAATATGCCGAATTTGAGGGCTTTGAAGTTGATGAAGCGACAGATGGCATGGATGCGGTGACAAAATGCAGAAAAACCGAATACGATCTTGTTATAATGGATGTTATGATGCCTGAGCTTGACGGTTTTTCAGCTTGCAGGGAAATACGAAAAAAATCAAATGTTCCACTGATAATATTGTCTGCTCGCGGAGAAGAATATGATAAAATTCATGGATTTGAATTAGGTATAGACGATTATGTTATAAAGCCTTTTTCTCCCAAGGAACTGATGCTGCGGGTTAATGCAATAATAAACCGGTCTTCAAAAAAATCTTCACCCGGTAAAGATGCCTTCGAGCTTGAGGGACTCAAAATTGATTTTATAGGCAGAATCGTCTATATCGACGGAAAAAGAGCGGATCTTTCTCCAAAAGAATATGAGCTTTTATTTTATATGGTCAGAAATAAAAATATCGCTCTGACACGAGAAAAGCTTATTTCAGACGTATGGGGTTATGACTTCGTAGGAGATGACAGAACACTCGATACACATATTAAGCTTTTAAGAAAGAGCATTGGACAATACAGTAAGTTTATAGTTACATTACGCGGGGTGGGATATAGATTTGAAGCATAAATATGGTATTAAATGGCGACTGCTTTTATATTTTATTTTATTCAACGCGATAATAATAGGAATGTTGTGGGTATTTCAAATTGTCTTTCTCAATGATTTTTACAAATTAATCAAAACAGAAGAACTGAAAAAATACTCTGACACTTTATTTAAAATAAACACATCTGAGCTTCCGGAGTATTTAAAGCTTAACGAACCTGTATCGGATACCGGAGTTATGGTTTTTAATATTGATAAAAATCTGATAGCGATACAGGAAATAGACAGGTTTTATTTTATTTATAATATGACCGCCGTTAAAATTAATTCGCTTTATAATTTTGCCGTCTCATCCGGAGGAGTATATATAGATACATATATATTTGGAGACAGGAAGAATAACGACAGCATAAAGCCCAAGGATGAAAAAAGCGGGTATAATAAAACACAAGGAAACGGCGAAGCGGATATAATACAGCACAATCTGGATATATACCTTAATATGTTCGAATATGCTCCTTATAATGATTTGCCCGATATCCGCATGGGTATGTTTCCGAATATAAAGCGCGGAGAACCTCTTTCGAAATATGACGGTGTAGAATGCATTCTTTACTGCCGCGCAAGCAAAAACAGTGCCGGAGACGATATTTTCGTTATTTTGACCAGCTTTATTCAGCCGGTTGACGCCACAGCCGAAACTCTTACTTTTCAGTTGATAATAATTACTGTTATTTTGATTATGCTGTCACTGATTATGGCGAAAGTTATATCCGACAGGATATCTGCTCCGATTATTGCGCTTAACAATTCGGCAAAGACACTTTCTTCAGGCGAATTTAAAAAATATAATTCCGGAGTATATAAAGAAATTGATGAGCTGGGAGACACTCTGCAATGCGCCGCAGAAGAAATATCAAAGGTCGATGAACTTAGAAAAGAATTGATCGCAAATGTTTCACACGACCTGAGAACTCCTTTGACACTTATATCAGGATACAGCGAGGTTATGCGCGACATTCCGGGTGAAAATACAGCTGAGAATCTGCAAATTGTAATCGACGAAGCAAAACGGCTCAACAATCTTGTTACAGATATGCTTAATATTTCCAAACTTGAGAACGGTATGGATAAAGCTAACAAAGAAAACTTTTCTTTAACCGAGCTTACTAAAGAAATATTATACCGTTATAAAAAGCTCATTGATAACGACGGCTATAAAATTGACTATGAATATGAAGGCGAAGCAATTGTAAATGCCGATCCGACGAAAATATCTCAGGTAATATATAATCTTGTCAATAATGCGATTAATTATTGCGGCGAGGATAAAACCGTAATAGTTAAGCAGGTAACAGCTGGCGGCTTTGTAAGACTTGAGGTTATCGATCACGGAAGCGGTATAGAGCAATCAAAAATTCCATTGATATGGGACAGATATTATAAAGTTGAAAATGCCAATATGCATAAACGCGCGAATGTGGGGAGCGGGCTGGGGCTCTCGATTGTAAAAAAGGTTTTACTAATGCACGATGCAAAATTCGGGGTTGAAAGCAAGTTGGGAGAAGGCAGCACGTTTTGGTTTGAAATGAAAATGGAATGAAACACGGCTCCGTGATCAGCGGAGCCGTGTTTCATTAGTAAATAACTTTTGTTTTTTTATGCTTATCTCTTTATTAACTCGGCATTTAAATAATTACCGCTTAAACTTAAAGAGAGACCGACAGAAAAAGAACTGCGACGAATAGAGGACTGGGTTAACTCACTTAATCTTAACTGATAAAAATCTGCGACAATTAAACTTGCAATTTTTAAATGAAATGACGGTGGCATGTAAATATTGACACAACATGAATTTTATGAGATAATAAGATCATTACTCTTTAATATATGGGTTTTTCTATATTATAAAAAAAATTAATTGCCGTTATACTAATAGTCGTTTTTAACGATAAGAGGGAACAAAGATGCAAAATAAGTTTTATAGAGTTTTTTGTGTTATTATTTCTGTTTTATTCCTTTTCTCATGCGATTTTACAAAAAAGAACACAGATCAATTAATAACAGAGAACACGAAAGGTCAAAACTATTCAGAAATAACAGATACAATTAATACTGATAAAACCGAAGATGTAACAGATAATCACCTGTATAAAACATCTGAAATTCATCAAACCGAAAAAGGTATAGAAATAGAAGGTATTGATCTCGGAGGAGAAGCTTATGTAAATTCATGTGCTTTTATTTCTGATAGGCATTACCTAATATCCTTTACATATAAAGACAGTAATAAAACCGGCTACGCTGTTTATGATATAAAACAGAATGCCGTTACAGATGTAAAATTTATCGATGGCAATACATATACCAATATATTTAATATTGATGGCGGTTGCGCCTTTGGCTCATATGATGGATATATATATATATATAAAACTTCCTCAAAGCTAAATAATCCCGAATATTCAATAAAAACAGAAATCAATGATGAATTTCCATCTGATTATTTATTTATAGATACAAAGACATATATCAAAACCCAAAATAACACAATATATGTTGAACAATTCGAAGGAAATACACTTTATGAAAAAAACTGCGGTGATGAACTAGTATATTTATATCCTAAATACAAATTGAAAAATTATGTATATTTCGGCGCAAACTCTCTGGATTATAAAAAAACATACTGCGCAGTATTGAATCTTACAGATTATACATTTAAATGTTATGAAACCACAAATAGTGATTCATATCAAAATTTCTATTCCGGGACAGTGTCGAAAGAATACGAAAAAGACGATATTAAAATTTATGACCACGGTTCTCCGGAAGTTTATACAACTCTTAAACCTGAGTCATCGAACGAATCACCGAATGATTATTGTATGGGATATATAACGACAGCCGAATATTCTACCGAAACAGAAACATCAACGGTCAGAATATATTCTTGTTCGGATGGAACACTGATTTTTCGCGACAATGGTAAAGATAATAATCTTTTAGCGGAAACTGCTTCAATTTCTCAGGATGGGAAGTATGCAATGATCAGATATCGCATGCTTTCCGATGAAACCTCATATACATATTTGCTTGTCAATTTATCAGAGCTCTCTCCAATAGAGCGGCAAGTAACTGATGCTAAAGAATCCTCATCAGCTGTAGCGGAGGAATTATCTCATAAATATGGCGTCACTATAAAAACAGCCGAAAATGCCATCAGGTTTTTCCCGGATTTTGCGGCTATTCCATTATACAATGAAGATAATATTCTACGCACATTAAATGCTGTTGATGAAGTATTATCGAAATTTCCGGAAAATTTCATTGGTGAATTACTTGACCAAAAAGGCGATTCACCCATGACTTCCTATGTAATCTGCATTACCGGTAGACTTATAAGAGGGAACAATACAAGTACAAATTCACCGATTGCATATGCATTTCAGGATTTTGATGAAAAAGTGCAGTATATGGTTCTGGATGGTACATATTGGTACGGCTTGGAATCAACAATAGCACACGAATTGATGCATGCAATAGATTGTAAAATATCGCAACTCGCTATGTCTGGCTATACATCAGGCTTTTCAAAATGGAATAATTATCTTCCAAAAGGATTTGATTATAACTGGTCATATATTAATGATGACGGTGGCGATTATAACGATAATAAATATACAACAGCAGAAAACTTGTCTGACGCATGGTTTGTTGACGCATATTCAAAAACATTCCCGTGTGAAGATAAGGCTAGAATTTTTGAAAATCTGTTTGCGGGAGACGGCAGCTGCTTTCAGTCATCGCATCTAGCAGAACGAGCAAAATATTTATGTAAGGTTTTAAGAAAATCATTTAAATCACTTGAAGATGCTAATGATTTATATTGGGAGAGATATTTGAATGAAAAAGCTGCATAAAAAAAAGGAATTTGCAAACACAATTTGTTCTATCTCATCATATTCACTTAATAGTCTGATGTTTATAATATTCACCTTTCTGTTTATTTGCTCGATTATCGTGACCTGCGATATGTTGACTTCAAATTCAATTCATGAAAGTGTTATATTTATAAACGATAACGTTATATTAAATATTATTATTCTCGCTTTTTCTGTTGGCATAATGTTTTTCTTCAGACATTTTCTATGTGATATACCATTTTCAATAATGGTATCGTTAGTCATGTTTTTTACATTAATATTTGGTTTGTTATGGATAACATCGGCAAAGGCAATGCCGATATCCGATTCTTATAAAGTAGTTCAAGCCGCATATTTATCTTCTCACGGCGATTATTCAATGCTTTCCGAATCATATTTTAAATATTATCCCTTCCAGCTTGGATATGTGTTTTTTAACGAAATGATCTTCAGAATATTTAATAATGAATATTACTTTATGTTTATTCAAATTTTAAATGTAATATTTTTATCTGTATCGTATTTTTTTATACTTCTCAGTGAAAAGCTGTTATTCAATAATAAATATATAGATATTATTACTTCTGTTTTAATGATTTTTTGCCTTCAGTCTCCGATATTTTGTTCTTTCACATATGGAAATATTCCCGGTTTAATGTTTTCATGTGTTTCTATATACTTATTTATAAAAACATGTAAAAAGTTTTCCTGGCTATGTCTTCTTGCGTCAGGCTTTTTTGCAGCAGAAGCTTTTGTAATAAAGCCCAATTATTTAATAACAATAATTTCAATATCAATTATCTCCATTTTAAAGTCTATAGAAAAAAAGAATATTAAATATCTTGTATTTATAATCATTGCGTTTATTATTGGATTCGGTACACAAAAGATCTGTATCAATCAATATCAAGAACGCACAGGCATTGATTTTGGCAAAGGTATTCCTATGGTTTCATGGCTGTGTATGGGTATCAATGAAGGACCGATAGCTCCCGGATGGTTTTACAGGAAATATACAATATCAAATTTTGAAAATACTGATATGGATTCATCGGCCGCTTCAGAAATATCTAAGCTTCAAATTAAAGAACGTATCGATTACTTTTCAGATAATCCTCGATATACTTTTGGATTCTTTCGAAATAAGTTTTTAAGCCAATGGAATGAAACAACTTATCAAAGCATATGGATAACGGAGGTAAGAAACACCGAGAAAAATTATGGATGCATTGCTGATTATGTCTGCAACGAAGGAAAAAGCGCAATTAAAAAGTTCATGGATTATTTTATGCAGTTTGTTTTCGGAGGCGTTGTTGTATTTTTTTTAACAACCATATTCAAAAAAAATAAATATGCCAAAGAATCACCGGAATTACTGGTAATACCATTAATTATTTTTGGAGGTGTACTATATCATATTTTATTTGAAGCTAAATCTCAATATGTTATACCGTATCTTGTATTAATGCTTCCTTTGGCCGCATGCGGAATTAATAATTTTATATTATTAATTCATAATATGTCAGAGTCATTACTGCGAATAAAATCAAAGAAATCATAATATTTAGTGATACAACAGATAAACAAAAGGAGAAAACGGATATCCGTAATTAACTATGCTCAATCTGATCAAAGCATTGAAATCACTTAAGCAGCTTGAAGGATCGAATTTTGCAGATATTGGTCGACAGCATGATATAATATGGATTCTATTCATAAATGGCGAAGATCATTATTATATCAATATTAAATGCTCATGGCGTATGATTAAAAACAATTCTGTTTATGTAGGATGCAAAGATATATATAAATTAGCACCCGTGTATTTAAATAAAACCAGCATATACTATTCTGAAAGACGTGATATGTATGATTGGAACAGGTACGGAGCTAATATTTTCGATAGGAAAACAAAACAGCTAATAATCGCAAACGAAGCAGGGAAGGTGAGCTGCATCGGAATAAGTAAACAAAATGATATGTGTTTTAAAACTGATAAAGAAATTATATTTCAAACATTTACTGACGCTTCCGACAATGATGAGCAATGGCGTTTTTATAAGAAGTCAGATAACGGTGAAGAAAACGATAAAATTATTTTGACTGGCCAAAAGATATTTTTAAAATAACGTCTATTGTATTATGCTGCTTAAATATACAACGGTTCATAGAAAGCTATACACATTAAAAGACGCAGCTTGTGTAAGCGCGTCTTTTAATGTGTATAGCTTTGGAGATAATGAAGGTACAGTAGTAAATTCGCGTCTAAGGCTGTACAGACAATGTAAAACGAATGTAGTAAACTATCTTTTGTTACCTAAAGTGTTGGCGAAAAATACAATAGCCGACCCTGTTTGGTCGGCTATTTGTCTATTATCTAATATTTAAGCAGCGTGGAGTAATACCTGGAATTATACAGCGCCGTATACTAGATCTGTACATACGGTGAAATTGAAGGCATGAGGACTACACCCTCCGTCCACTCTATTTATATATCGTTATCAGCTTATGTTAATCATATAATCAAGTATAAACCATTTACCGTTTATACGAATCACATAATATGTAAAATTACATGGGAAAGAACGGGTATCGTATTCAGTCTTTTTTATTAATTGATTATATTTAATTCTGCCGCTATAAAAATCGGTTGAATATTCGGTTAATTCTGAAATTTCTATATCTTTAAATTCATATCCGATATGTTTGGTATAAAACTCAGGTTGAATTTGCTCGTTTTTCGGATTCAATATGTATTCAATGTCGGTTCCTTTTAAAAGATAACCTGAAATATCAGAATAAGCTGCATCAGTAGTAATATATTTTGAATATAACAGAGAAAAATCCTTTATGAAATTTGAATATTCTGTTTTTCTTGATTCAGCAATTCCGTATTTTACTGTATACAGCTTTTTCTGTGAATTATATTCGGCCTTAACCTCAGATCCATCGTAGCTGCAGATTTTGACGTCCGGTTCGTTGGTAAGATATTTTACCGTATAATATTTATAATATGGTAATAACGGTAAATAACTACTTTTATATTTAGAAAGAGAAGCCGTAAGCGTTTCATCGGCATTTGAATCTTTTGTGTAAAATCTGTCTTCATTATCTATTCTTACACCGTTTACTGAAACAGAATAATTATATGGAACAATGAAACTTACATTTTGAAAATTAACCGTTGATCCTAATTCGGGTTTATTATTATCATATACAAGATCAAGGCTTTTTCCATTTTCGTCTTTTACGGCAATTACCGGATCAATGAGCTTATCAACGTAATAAGTATTCATCGTACTATATTTATCACTCAACGCAAAACTGCAATCTTCCTGAGAAAGCTTAAAAGTATTTTTAATATATTCAGAGCTAACAGCAATACCATTGATAAATAATTTACATTCTGACGGAATAGTAATCGTTACAGCTTTGTTAAAACCTGAAATATCTTCAATTGAATTGATATTATATATATCAAACCCGAAAGCAGACTTTTTATCTTCAAGCTTTAAAACAACAGTGGCGATATAATCCTCTTTTACATAAAGCTTATACTCTGATTTATTTTGTCCTGAAGTTAGTTCTTTTACCGCAACAGGGAGGTCTGTTTTAATCTTATCATATAAACTTTTTGTACATGCTTCGCCAGATTCAAAGCTCCCGGGAATTACGATATATTTATCAATAAATGAATAATTGTCGGTTACCGATGCTTTATATAATTGATCAATAAAATTATTAAGAATATTCTCCGGTCTTGTTTTTTCATAATCCAACAGAAAGCTATTAAAAGTTAATAATGCTATAAAGATAACTGCTATTGAAGACAAAGTTATAACTGAATATATTAATCTGAATTTATTTGATTTTTTACGTTGCTTTTTAATATCTCTAATTGGTTTTAAGTGTGAATTCCGGCGTTTATAGCTGTTATTATTCATTTTTAAACCTGCTATGATTATTATTTTTTTACTAAGAAGGTAGTCGCAATTTTTCTCGGCTTGTATAATGAGGCCGGTGTTGTTATGATTTTTGAATCATATATCATCATAGAAGATTGACCTCCGTCAAGATTTGCCGCATTAACCGCTCCGTATTCAAGCATTATTCTCATTATATCTTCATAATTAGCGCCGACACTATTCGCTTGCCTGCCATCAATCACCAACATCAAAATTGCTCCGTCTAATCGTTGACCTATTGCTGATCTCGGATTAAGACCGCTTCCATAACCTTCAACACGTCTTGGTACACCGTTTACAATCAATGTCGGACCGAAATTTAGGCAGTCGCGCATACCTAAATCAAGAGCTTGCTTGGCTGTCATTGTGCCGACAATTAAAATATTTTCATCGGTGATACCCACGAGATCAAATTTCTCATTTTCGAATCCTTCAGTTATATATTTTATTTTTCCATCTTTAATTACAATTCCTGCGCTGTTGTTTATACCGGTCGGAATATCTCCGTCAAGACTAGAGACCTTTCCCGGATCATAAAAACCACCTCCGTTTATTCCTGCCAATGAGTTTGTTTCTTTTACCATATTAAGAACAGTTTCTCCGCCCAGTCCTTTTCCATATTCAGCAGGAGTGCCAATAAAAACCCTTGAAGGATCTTTTATGGCAAGCAGTTTTCCATGATATGTTTTACCGTATATATCTAAAATACATATACCTTGATTATTGTAATTAAATTTAAAATCATCTGTTTGAGGATTTGTTTCTCCCGTTTCATCAGAGCCTGATTCGTCCGGCTTTTCTGAACCAATTGATATATTGATTATCGATGGATCTGTGACATCTTTATTATCACTTATCTTATTCTTCATAACTATTTCTTTTATTGTACTTGCCGGCAAAAATGACGTTGCTAAAAAATCAGCAGCCGACGTTTCCAGCATCGACAGCACAAAGGTATCTCTCATTGATTTTGACGGTCCGTAAAGAATCATCATCAATACAGAAAATGCCGTTCCTAAGGTCAATATTAAAAAAGTGCAAACACAAATTATAATCCTGTTTATAACAAGAATAAACTTGTGTTTTCTGCTTTTTACATTAATTTTTGAATTGGATTTATTTTTATTTATGATCATAGCCATTTCCGATTGATTAAAATAATATTTTGGTAATACTAGCAACCATAATGATATTGTAATGCAAAATTGTTAATAATTCTACATTAAATATTGATAAATATAAATTTTCTGTTTATCAATCTCATCAAGTAATACTTTCAATTATACAAAATTTGCATTTTGTATAATTATATGCTTTACAATAAAGCAAGAAAACTCTTCTCTTATAATCCTACAGCTATAATGCTGCCATAATCATAAAGCGGATCCGAAGACAGCGATATTGGATTAACACCGTGATTTTTACAAAAGCTATATATTTTATCAAATTCAGGATGTTTATCGATATCTCCGCAAAAAGCTATGATTTCTTTTGAAATTTTTCCAGATGCTCCTCCTATAAATCCATAATCATATCCATCGAGTTTCACAGAATGAGATTCAAGCTTAAGACAATCAATACTGTTATTTCTGCATGCTATGAAAATACCTTCATCTTCGGTTATCAACGCATTGTTAGTTATTACGCAGGCATTACATTTTGTATATCCCTGTGAAACTCTGATTATATTCTTACTGTCATATATATTCATTATTTTTTTATCAATTGTTAAAGGATTACATAAAAGCTTTTCACCGATCTCTACACCATTTAAAAGGACATCGCATGGATATTTATATGTATGATTCTCAAACAGCACGGTTTCTATTGCTTTTCCTGAATAATTTATACAATCGGTTATACCTAATTTATCAAAACTAAGCTTATTATTATATTCAACAAAAATAAATTTTAATGAATTAAAATAAAGCATATCAGGATGTCCTGAAACAGCATTGTCAAAATTAAAATTCGGAACAGTTTTTATGCATTCTGCTCCCAAAAGTCTCAGATTATATATTATTTCATCTGTTATTCTATAATCAACAATCAATAAATTTGAATAATTTATTGATTTAATACGATTCAGCTCAGAATTCATTATTATTAGGTCCTATTATTATTTCAAATTTTATATTTCAATTACTGTTTTGTTAAACGTGAATTTAATATGCAGTAAAGTCGAATTTTATATATGCAAATATATTGAAAGGATGTATAACGATGCTTATCTCTTCCCTGCTGAGCTGTAATAAGGATTGTAAGTATCAATCGGACGGTTTTTGTACAGCATACAGATATCAGAACGATCGAACGATCAATGAATTGAGCTCAGAAATATTCGGCATAACAGGACTTGAACAGTGTAAATATTACAAAAGGAAAATGCAAAATAATAAATCCGACAGCAAGACAGAGTTTTATATATGAATACAATGCTGGGTGATATAGTTTTTTATTCCCGACTCATGCTAATGAAAGGTATATATGGAATGAATAATAACGAGTATAAAAAATACAGTAAGCATCATGCAAAAAAATCAAAATTCATTAAGGATTTTTTACTTGCATACTTTTGCGGCGGAATAATCTGTATGATTGGACAAGGTTTTTATGATCTATATATATATTTAGGATTAAATGAAAAAAGCGTAAAAATGCTGGTGCCTTCAACACTTGTTTTTTTTGCATGTCTTTTAACCGGAATTGGAATTTTTGATAAAATAGCTAAATACTGCGGCGCCGGAACCTTAGTGCCGATTACCGGATTTGCCAATGCAATGATTGCTCCCGCTATGGATTATAAAACCGAAGGACTTATTCTTGGCGTAGGAGCAAAAATGTTTACTGTCGCAGGTCCGGTAATTGTTTTCGGAACATTATCATCCTGTATATATGGTATTTTATTATTTATTGTAAAAGCGGTGAGCATAAAATGAGAAAAGTATTTGTTTTTACGAAAAAGCCCAAAATAATATCTGTTTCATCTGTTGTAGGAAAAAAGGAAAAGGATGGTCCTTTAGGGTCGTTATTTGATTTTTCATATGCGGATACTAAAGCTTCTCAGAAGACATGGGAAAAAGCTGAAAGCGAATTTGTTAAAAAAGCTTTTGAAATAGCATTATCCAAAGCAAGTTTGAAAAATGACGATGTTGATACTGTTTTCTGCGGTGATCTCATAAATCAATGCACAGTAAGCACATATGGATTGATTGACAGACAAATACCGTATTTCGGTATTTACGGAGCATGTTCTACTTTCGCGGAAGGTCTTATATTATCAGGTAATGCAGTCGAATCAGGCTTTTCGGAAATCAGCGCGTCTGCTACTTCGTCTCATTTTTGTACTGCGGAAAGACAATATCGCTTCCCTATCGAATATGGATGTCAGAGAACCCCGACATCTCAGAATACGGTCACGGCAGCAGGAGCAGTTATTATTTCATCAAAACATGAGTCAAATATATATTTAAACGAAGCGTTATGCGGAATACCGATTCAAAAAGGGATTACTGACATCAATAATATGGGAGCCGCAATGGCTCCTGCAGCGGCTGATACTATAATAAGGTATTTTAAACTAAGCGGGAATAATCCTAGAAATTTTGATATCATTGCGACAGGAGATTTGGGAGAAGAAGGACATTCAATATTACTTGAAATATTATCCCGTGAAGGTGTAGAAATAGGCAGTAATTTTACTGATTGCGGAAAACTCATTTATGATATTAAAAAACAAGATATGCACGCCGGGGGTTCAGGGTGCGGATGCTCTGCAGCTGTTACAAACGCATATTTTTATAAGCTTCTTATAGAAAATAAAATAAAAGATTTATTGATAATAGGAACCGGAGCTCTTTTGAGCCCGCTCTCATCTCTGCAAGGGATGGAGACACCCGGTATAGCGCATTTGATTAGAATTACCAGGGAGACTTAAATTATGATGTATTTAAATGTTTTTCTTATAGGTGGTATGCTTTGCGGAATCGCACAGCTTCTCATTGATTTTACAGGGATTACTCCGGCTCGTATATTAACCGGATATGTATGCGGAGGCGTTCTCCTTACAGCGATAGGTTTTTATGAGCCTCTTGTTAAGTTTGCCGGATGCGGTGCAACTGTGCCTCTTACAGGTTTTGGCTATTCTCTTGCCAACGGTGTTAAAGATGCAGTAGAAGAATTCGGATTGTTAGGGGTTATTTCGGGTGGCCTTTCCGGCACTGCTGCCGGAATTGGCGCGGCTATAATATTCGGTTTTACAATTGCTATGCTTTTTAACAGTAAGCCTTTATGAGCCATCAAGTATTCTGCATTTATATTATATTACAGATTTTATGAATTCTCAAGAGTTTTGTGTATATCAAAGCATTTTCTTTAAGTGTTAATAACGTTAATAATAGAAAAAGCGCTCCGTATTATATTAAAACAGCAATTAAATAATCCTTTTTAATAGAAATTATTTTTGATGTGATAATAATTTATACGGAACGCATCAATTTATAAATTTATTCTAATCAATATTTATATTTTTTTCTTTGATACAGTTATAGCCACCGCTAATGAAATAACTGTTGTCATGACAAAAATAATCATTGAATCTCCTGTTGAAGGCGATGTAGTATCTTCTTCTTTTTCTGTTTCTGTTTCTGTCGGTTCTGCAGGAAGCGTTATTATATCACCAACAGAGAAAAAGCCATATGTATCAGGTGACCAAAGACTGAAATTCGTAGCGGTGTTTTGAAGTACGATATTGTTTTGATTTCCTGAACCGTTTTGGTAAATATCTGTGATCATTAAAGCAAGGGCGATTTTGTTTTCGTTTTTACTGCTGATCAAGGAACGAGGAGCTCTGAATTCTGTGTTGTATCCTTCTGATACCTTAATAGCTTTTCCTGCAAAATCAGCATCTTTAGTATTATCACTTCCGCTTATAACGCTGTCACTGTTTATACGGTACTGGAATAAACCTGAACTATCCGGATTAAATAAATACTCACAGCAGTCAAAATCCCACTCATTGCCTGTTTTTGAAAGACAGTCCGTTTTATCTGATACTTCTATAAAGATATAAAGATATTTTTCGCTGCAGATAAAATAAGCTTTACCTTGAACATCAAGCTTCCCGCCGAGAATTCTGTTAATATCAAGCTTTATTCCATATTGATCATAAAATGCATCTTTGACGCCATCAACTTCAATTTCCTTTGGAAGAACCGAGAGCTTGCCAAAATCATCTGCTCCTAAAGCACTAATAGGCAAGCAAAGACAGAGAATCAAAATAGAAAGAATTGCGGTTAATAAAAGCTTTTTCATTACAATACCACCTTAAATATATTGTGATTTGAACATCTAACCTTATTATATCATATCATAAATACATTGTCAACAATATTTTAATATATTTATTGTATATTATTCATATTGCGTTTACTTTCTATATTATAGACGATGTATAATATTGATCTTATAAAAAGTAAATCGTTAACAATTAATGTGTTTACAAATTGCATTTGGTGTTGTATAATATATATGAGTATTTAAGAATCTCCGGAGGATAAACCCTTGGTTTTAATTTTGGAACAGGCAAATCAACTGGCTCGTGATCTTAAAAAAGATATAACAGAGCTTGGAAATGCAATACAAATAGAAAAGCTGAAAAATGAATTATCTACACTTGAAGAACAGACACAACAATCGGACTTTTGGCTTGACTCCAACCGTTCTCAGACAATTATGGCCGTTCTTAAAGACAAAAAATCCGTATATGACTCATACATTGAACTATGTGAGTTGATGAAATCGACCGAAGAACTTATTGAGCTGGCTTCGGACACCGATGACGATTCATTAAGCGCCGATATCATGGCTGATGTAAAACGGATGCAGAATATGTATGAGCATCAGCGTACCCGGCTTTTGCTTTCCGGTGAATATGACAAACTCAACGCAATTCTTTCTATTCATCCGGGTGCGGGCGGCACAGAAGCACAGGATTGGGCTGAGATGCTTTACAGAATGTATATGCGTTTTGCTGAACGTGATGGATTCAAATTTAAAATGCTGGATTATCTTGACGGCGATGAAGCAGGCATTAAAAGCGCCACCTTCTCTGTCGAAGGTGAATATGCATATGGTTATTTAAAAGGTGAAGCCGGTGTTCATAGGCTTGTTCGTGTATCTCCATTTGACGCTTCCGGCAGAAGGCATACTTCATTTGCTTCTGTAGAAGTTACGCCTGAATTTACAGATGCATTAAAGATTGAAATTCGAGATGAAGACTTGAAAATTGAGGCCCACCGTGCCAGCGGAGCCGGCGGTCAGCATATCAATAAAACCGATTCTGCCATTAGAATTATACACATACCTTCTGGTATTGTAGTTGGCTGTCAAAATGAGAGAAGCCAGCTTCAAAATAAGGAAGTAGCTATGAAAATGTTAAAATCAAAGCTGCTTGAAATCAAAAAACGCGAAAATTATGAAAAAATTGAAGACATTAAGGGTGTAAAACTCAATATTGAGTGGGGGGCGCAGATCAGATCCTATGTCTTTATGCCATATACTCTTGTTAAAGATCACAGGACAAATTATGAAGACGGCGATATAAATAAAATCATGGACGGAGATCTCGACGGCTTTATAAACGCATATCTTAAACATAACACTGAAACTAATTAATAATCAAGTAAAGGAGATCAAAATGGACTGCGAAAAAATCATCAAAAAGAACTCAAAACTCATTATCGGTGCCGCTCTTATTGGACAGGCCTTTGTTTGCTTTGTAATGTTTCTTGCTTTTATGAAGAAGAACAAAGGACTTTCAGGGGCATTCTTTTCTTTAGGCCTTTTAGGAGGGCTTTCCGGAGCATGGATGCTTTATAATGAATATAAAGCTATCGAATTAGAAAAATCAAATTACGACTGCAGTTGTGATTGTGAATGTGACTGCGATGAATGCAATGATGATGAATGTCTTGACAAATCAGACTTGTTTGATGAAGAAGATTCATCTGATATTGATTGTTCAATTGAATCTGAGGATGATAAGTAATTCTTTATCTGACCCGTTATCGCATTGAAAGATGTTGCAGAAAAAATTCAAAAAGAAAACAGAGCCAAATGCCTACGAAAAGTAGTGCAGATGGCTCTGTCTTTTGTTTCTTAATTATCAATTTTGATTTTATTATTATTTCTCAGTTGAATAAGGCTTCCTATAATACTGCCGCTTAAGCCTTTTATCTCTGTCTCTTTTTTTGTTACAGTATCAGTTATTTTTATCCCAACTCGCGTTTTATTATCAGAAGCTGTATACTCCTCGTATATTCTGTATTCGAATCCGCAGTTAATAAATGTTAAATAATTTAAATCCATACCTTCATTATCTGCTCCACCTCCGCGCAAATAATAAGAGTAGGTAAATTTATTCCATGAATCGGCTATATTTTCCGGATATTCAAGTTCAATATTATCTTCTTTCCCGAAACGATATACTATATAATCCGGCTGCATTTCTGATATACACACGGATAATGTTTTAAGTGAATCTTCCGTCTTAAAACTGAATAATAACTGCTCATTTTCAGAGCATAAATTCTCTCCGTATTTGTTTTGGGAGTTTATGAAGTCTGTTTCTGCCAGATTTTCTGGAGGTAAAACAGTTTCGTTTGGAGAGTTAATAGCTTGGCTTGCTATATTTTGCTGATCTGATTGTAAGGAAGTCGATGGTAATGTTGATAATGTTGAATTATCTGGGCTTTGAACACTTTTACCACCTAAAAAGCAACAAATGATCATAATAATTGCAACAGCATATATACTTAATTTCTTTATATTCATTGATATTACTCCGATCATTGTTAAGAAATATTAGTAATACTATTCTTTCTGCTTGGATTCTATTTGCGCTTTTATCATCATGTCTTTGACTTTCATTAAGCGAGTAAGGTTTCCTCGTTCATTTTCATCAAGCTTCATTGTGATCGAATGAATATTCAATTCAAGGTTCGGAATCATGATATACTCAAGCGCATTAACGCGGCGTCTGGTACGTTCTATTTCAGCTGATAATAACTGTGCAGCCTTTTCTTTTTCCGCCAAAGTAATCATATCAGGTAAAATCCGTTGAAGATATTCCAATGCGCTGTCAAGTTCCCCAGAAGTAAAGGCAAAACCGTACGAAAAAATATCTGAAGAATCGTTACCGGAGTTGATTTCCGTTTTAAAGGTCGGAACGATTACACTCATTATGTTTTCGCTTGAAACCTCAAGAGAAGCAGTCAGCTTCGGATATATCAGGGATTCTTCTATTATTTTATCCGATGTAGCGGCGGCGGCAACGGTAAAACTCTCATTTAGCTTTATCAGAGCAGCTTCAACCTTAATGCGCAGTTCCATATTTTCTTTTGCGATCGCAAGATATTTTTTCATTAGCTCATCGCGTTTATCTTTGAGTAACTTATGACCGCGTTTTGCGGTTTTCAGACGCTTTTTGAGCTTTGTAAGCTCCATACGCGTCGGGTTAACATGCGTCTGTGCCACAGTGATTTATCTTATCCTTTCGGCAGTAATCAATCCTTTTCAGGCCAATATTTATCAAACAGCTTCGGCTTGATTCTTTTAAGCTCGGATTTTGGGAATATTTTTAGCAGTTTCCAGCCGATATCAAGGGTCTGTTGTATTGATCTGTTTTCGTCAAAGCCCTGATTTATATATTGCTTTTCAAATTCATCTGCAAATGCAGCATAAAGCCTGTCGGTAGGAGTCAAGGCGGCTTCACCAAGAACAATCATCAGTTCTTTTGCTTCTTTTCCACGTGCATAACATGAAAAGAGCTGGTTCATTGTATTCGCATGATCTTCTCTTGTTTTTCCTTCGCCTATTCCCTTGTCTTTTAAGCGTGAAAGCGACGGTAAAACATCAACCGGCGGAAGTATTCCCTTTCTGTACAATTCTCTGGAAAGTATAATCTGTCCTTCAGTAATATATCCTGTAAGGTCTGGAATCGGATGTGTTTTGTCATCTTCAGGCATAGTCAATATCGGAATCATTGTAATACTGCCCTTTTGACCCAGTTTCCTGCCGGCTCTTTCATAAATGCTTGCAAGATCGGTATATAAATAGCCTGGATATCCTCTTCTTCCGGGGACTTCTTTTCGTGCGGCGGAAATTTCACGTAATGCTTCGGCGTAATTCGTGATATCTGTCAGAATAACGAGGACCTGCATATCGCAGTCGTATGCTAGATATTCTGCTGCTGTCAAAGCCATACGGGGCGTTGATATTCTTTCTATTGCAGGGTCGCTGGCAAGATTTATAAACAGAATTGTTCTGTCGATAGCGCCTGTTTTTCTAAAATCACTTATAAAGAAATCTGCTTCTTCGAATGTAATTCCAATGGCTGCAAAAACGACTGCGAATTTTTCATCTGATCCGAGAACTTTTGATTGTCTTGCAATCTGAGCTGCCAGATTCGCGTGAGGAAGTCCGGAACCAGAAAAGATTGGCAGCTTTTGTCCGCGGACAAGTGTATTCAATCCGTCTATTGTGGATATACCGGTTTGGATAAATTCGCTTGGATAATTTCGTGCCGCTGGATTTATCGGAGTGCCGTTTATGTCAAGCGTTTTTTCTGCGATGATCTTCGGACCGCCGTCTATCGGATTTCCCATTCCGCCGAAAACACGTCCCAGCATATCCTGAGAGACATCGAGCTGAACGCCATGTCCTGAAAACCTGACTTTGCTTTCTGCGAGATTTAATCCCGCGCTGCTTTCGAAAAGCTGTACAAGAGCGTTCGAACCGTTGACCTCCAACACTTTGCATCTTCTGATATCGCCGTTTGGCAGCTCAATTTCACCCAGCTCATCGTACTTTACGTTTTCAACCTGCTTTACGAGCATCAGAGGACCGGCGACCTCTTGAATCGTTTTGTATTCTTTGATCATTTTATTTTCTCCCGTTGCGCTTATGCTTTTTTAATGCCCGGAGTTGATATCGATGACAGCTGATCGTCAAGTTCGTCAATAATTTTATCGCATTCAGCATCGAAAATATCAGGAGCAATCGTCTTTGCTCTCCCAATCTTTTCTATAACCGGGAGCGATGTAATATCATCGATGGTAACACCGGATTCAAGTGCCTTCTGACATTTATGATAGAAGCTCAGAATCAGAGACACAAGCTTAAATTGCTTTTTAAGCGGTGAATAAGCATCATCAGTGCTGAATGCATCCTGTTGTAAAAAATCTTCTCTGATTGAACGCGCGGTTTCCATTACGAGTCTGTCCGAAGCGGAAAGAGCGTCAATGCCGACAAGCTTTACTATTTCGTCAAGCTCGCTTTCGAGTTGAAGGATCTTAAGAGCTTCACTTGTATATTTATTCCAGTTTTCGTTAACGTTTTCTGATAACCACTTTTCAAGTCTGTCTTTGTACAGTGAATATGAATTCAGCCAGTTGATAGCCGGAAAATGACGACGGTACGCCAGAGTAGCTTCAAGACCCCAGAAGACCTTTACTATTCTAAGAGTCGCCTGCGTAACGGGTTCTGAAAGGTCACCACCCTGTGGAGAAACCGCGCCTATAGCTGTAAGCGTGCCGATCCTGTTATCGGAGCCCAGACATCTAACCTTTCCGGCACGTTCGTAAAATTGGGCAAGTCTTGATGTCAGATAAGCGGGATAGCCTTCTTCTCCTGGCATTTCCTCAAGTCTACCGGACATTTCGCGCAATGCCTCGGCCCATCTTGATGTAGAATCCGCAATAACCGCAACCGAATATCCCATATCTCTGAAATATTCCGCAATAGTGATTCCGGTATAAATAGATGCTTCGCGCGCCGCCACGGGCATATCTGATGTATTAGCGATCAGTACTGTTCTTTTCATCAATGAATATCCGGTATGCGGATCAATAAGCTCCGGAAATTCTCTTAATACATCTGTCATCTCGTTGCCGCGCTCACCGCATCCGATATAGATAACAATATCGACATCGCTCCATTTGGCGAGCTGATGCTGTACGACGGTTTTTCCGCTGCCGAAAGGACCCGGTATGCATGCCGTGCCGCCTTTTGCAATCGGAAACATTGCATCAATTGTACGCTGACCGGTAATCATCGGCTCAAGCGGAGGCAGCTTTTCTTTATACCGACGTGCTTTTCTGACCGGCCATTTCTGAATCATGCTGATATTAATTTCTTCTCCACTGTCAGAAACAAGCACTGCAATAGTATCGTCAACCTTATGTTTACCGGCATATATTGCTTTAAGTGTTCCGTTGATTCCTTGTGGAACCATTATTTTATGAGATATAATCTCGTATTCCTGGACAGAACCTAGAAAATCGCCTTCGCCAAGCTTATCACCCGGTTTCGCACACGGTACAAAATCCCAGTCTGTATCGCGACTGAGAGCCGGTTCGTCAATTCCTTTAGGTAAATTTGTTCCGTATTTTGTATATATATTTTCAAGCGGACGCTGTATACCGTCATAAATATTTTTTATGAGTCCCGGTCCGAGTTCGACAGACAAAGGCGAGCCTGTCGAATAAACTATATCTCCTGGTCCGATTCCGGCTGTCTCTTCATATACCTGAATAGAGGCCTTATCACCGCGCATTTCGATGATTTCACCGATAAGCTTGCTTTTGCCGACTCTCACAACATCGAACATGTTGGCATTTCTCATGTTATCTGCAATTACCAGCGGTCCGGAAACCTTTATTACCTTACCTGTGGTTTGGTTTTCCTGCATCTTTATAAACCTCTTGAATCATTATTTTCATCTTTAAAAAGAATATCCGCTCCGACTGCTCGTTCAACGGATTTTTTAATCATGCGAACTCCATATCCGTTTGTACCTAGCTTTGATGGAATTGGTATAAGTGCCGGGATCGTTTTTTCTGAATATTTATCAGCATCGTTTTCTAATCCGGCCAACAAAATATCAGTAATATAAATTATAGCGTATTCATTTGAGATAAACATCTTGTCAAGCTCCGCTGCAGCATTTTCTGTAGTCTCGCAGAATCTAACATCGAAACCTACAGCTCTGAAGCCAAGCACGCTTTCTTTGTCACCGATGACAGCAATCTTTTTAATGTCTTTATTCATATTATTCTCCGAAACGCATTTAAAGAATTATCTCAGATTCAGACGAATCTCATCGTTTGAAAGAGATACTCTCTTCCCGGCAAATACAAGCCGCATATTTTTAATTTCACGTTCTCTGTTTAATATATATTCTATTATAACTTCCGGACCGAACGGAATATATTTCAGAGAATTGATTTTACCGGCGAAAAAGAAATCAAATATTCTTTCCACTTCTGCAAAGCTAAGCGATGAAAAACTTTCTGCGTTGTATTTTGAAAATAGAGAACTGTATTGTGTCATACTAAGCAATTCAAAAAGCTTGCTCGCAGAAGTATTTCCGTCTTCATTCTCTCCTTTTTTTGAATAACGATCATTGAAAACGCATTTTTCAATATATCCTTTATCGGAAAGAATGAGATCAAGAAAGATGAAACTTTTATTCATCTTTGAGCATCTGATGAATGAAGTAATATTATACACATCAATTTTTGTTTTAACATAATCAATCATAAACTTGCTGCCAAAGCTTTCCGCGCCGGATAGCATATCGTCAAAACAGGCTTTGTCAATTAAAATATCGACATTCTGCGGATCTCCTGTCTTTGCAAGTGATTCAACAGCTTCACCTGAAGCAGCACACATATTTGTCTGTAAGCATCTAAAATCACGGTTTTTAATTGCAAGATTTATTTCCGCAGGAGACACATTCCCTGTTTTAAAATACAGATCACTTGCCGATATCCCAAGCGCATCGCATTTGATTGCCGATTTAATATTGTGGCAATCATATGGTAGGCGCAGAATACTTACAGGTGATTTTACAGGAGCAAATTCACCGCAGATATTGTAAGCTTCCTCAAGCCTTTTTTCAAAATAATCCTCATAATTGATTATTACAGTATCCGTTTGTTCGGATTCTGTAAGCATATCCAAAGCCTCATTATAGCTCTTTGCTTCGATAAGCTTATCCGTAGATATTTTTGACGCGTTTTTGGCATCATACGCTCGGAGTCTTGCTCCAGCATATAAATAATCGTTTTCGTTGTACATTTAAGCCGGTTCCTTTTCAGGCTTTAAACAACAGCTCCAACACTTTTGCTTCCAAAGCTTTTTTATATATGGAAACAATCGAATGTATGGAACAATTATAATCTATATCGCCTATAGTCAGAATAAATCCGCCGTCTATTTTCGCCGGAATGCGCGAAAGAGTAAGTTTTGACACAGCATCCGGAAATTTATTGCTTTGGACAGACAGTGCGGCAATGAGAAAATCATGTCCTATTTCCGCGGTATCTTTTTCGTTCAAAGATATGACAGCGTCCGAGTTTTCACAGCAGTCTTTAAAATAAGAACAAAGAAATTTAATATAAGCATCTTTATCAAGAGAAGCCAGTTTCTTCTCGGCATCTGAAAAACATTCTTCGGATATTGTAATTTTTTCATTGAGAAGTGCGTTTCTCAAAGCAAGTTCGTTTGAGCTGTCAGATCTTGTTAATTCAAGATCGTCTGATTTTTTAGAACGTTCTTTAATAACAGATGCTTCCTGCTCGGCTGATTTTTGAGTCTGCTCTATTATGTCTTTTGCCTGTCGTTCTGATGACTCGAGAAGATCCGATGCATACTTATTTGCGTCGGCTATTATTTTATCCGTAATTACGTCAATACTGTTCATAATTAACTATTTATATCTTAAGCGAGAGAATCATAAGCAGTGAAACAAGGAGGGAGAATATCGCATATGTTTCAACGAGAGCTGATGATATAACGCCTTTAATAAATTGATCCGGACGCTTTGCCAATATATTAACTCCAGCGCATGCAACTCGTGCCTGATATAATGCTGAAAAAAGTCCGACAAAAGCGATGGAAATACAAGCGCAAAAAATATACCAGCCTTGAGCGTCTGTCAGTATCACGGGATCTCCGGCAAGTACATTAAGTTTAAGTATCACTATAAATGCGGTGATAAAACCATATATACCCTGCGTACCCGGAAGAGCTTGTAATAATAAAGCTTTACCGAACTTAGTCGGATCCTCTGTAACTACACCTGCGGCGGCTTCTCCGACCATGCCAACTCCTCTTGCCGAACCGATACAGGCAAGTATTACGGACAGTCCTGCTCCGATAAGAGCAACATTATTTGCTGAAAAATCTGGTAAGTTCATTTTTTTAACCTTTCTTATATGTCATCTTTTATTCATTGATGATTTCAATATATTTTGTATCTATTGAATACGGAGAAAATTCTCTTCCGCCGTCTTCATAAAATTTTCCGAAAAATTCGATGTATTGAAGTCTGCTTGTGTGAACAAATGTGCCGAGCAGATTGAGCGCAATATTTAATGCATGCCCGACAGGAATTATCAGGAGCATCATTATTATACCAATGACTGACGGACCGGCGAGCGTAGCCATAATGTTGACAACACTTGCGATTACCGCCGACGCGAGACTAAGTGCGAGTATTCGTGAATAAGAAAGAAGATCAGAGGCGTAGCTTACAATGTTATACAAGCTTAAAAGACCCTTGCCGAACTTTAAAAATATATTTTTTTCCGCTCTGCCCTGAGTTAAAACAAGCATCAGCATTCCGGAAATAACGACATATTTACCTATTTGAGGCAAAGCAGTGCCCGATGCGGCTGCTCCCGCTGCGTAAACACCGAAGCCAATAAACAACACCAACCAGCTGCCGACATCGCAGATAGCGTCAAACACTTGCCCGCGCTTGCATAACATATAAAATTTTATGATAAGACCTGTAAGCAGATGCAGCGCTCCGATAGCTATTGAAACGATCAAAAGCTTGAGAGGGTCGTTTAAAGGATCGAACCATAATGCTGTATTAAGCTTTCCCGGACTTAAAAGAATACTTTCTTTGAACACACTGGGCAGATCACCCATATATGCTCCGAAAAGAATTCCCGCTATAGCAGATGAAATGCCAGAAATAGCAAATGACAGCAACATTTTTTTTGATGTACCTTTAGGCTTCATGAGCTTGTTAAGTATAAAGCATCCAACCGAAAGAAGAACACCATATATAAAATCCGCAAACATAAAACCAAATATTACAAAATAAAACAGCCCCATTACAGCCGTCGGATCATATCCGTTATAATCGGGATAAGAATACATTCCCAGTATTGCTTCAAATGGTGTCGCAAGCACACTGTTTTGAAGCATTACCGGAACAGAATCATCGCTTTCCGGATCCGTTATTTCATAATAACATAAAAATTTACTTAAAAGCTTTTCGAGCTTTCCGATATCCTTTTCACAAACAAATCCGGTGATGAAAACCGATGAATCTGTCGTTATCATATCAGATCGAAGCGAAAGCACCGAAAGCTTTGAGTTTATATAATCGACGGCATATTCAAATTCGTCAGCGTATTTCGCAAGAGCACGGTATTCCGAGTCAAGCTGTAAAGACGCGGCTTCAATTTGATTTATTTCATTTATGCAGGATTTTATCTCATCCTTTGCCGTCATAACCGCATCTCCAAAGGAAGGTCGCATATAACCAAAGAATGAAAGTGTGCTTCTGAATATATCATCATTGTCATTCAAATATATTCCAGTGTAATATGAAAGCTCGTTCTGAGTTGATACTAAAACAGCGTAACAGTTTTTTTGTTCAAGCTCTGAAATTACGGTTTCCGATGGAAACTGAGATGGTAATGTAAACAATTCAATCGAACATGTTTTCGTTACTTTTTCAGACAGCGGAAGTGTATAATCTTCCCAAGGCTTAAAAGAAGCGATCCTGTTATTAAGCTGATTTACCTTTGCTTTGTATTCTGTCAGCTTTTTTGAAATATCAAGAATACTGTCAACCTTATTGAATGTGTCATAAAGTGATGAGTCAAGAGCTTCAAAATCCGATCTGGTCATTGATTTTTTGGTAAAATCCAGAATTTTTTTCTTTTCTCTATATTTTCCCACACATTCAAGTGCGTAAATTAAATCCTGTTTCTTCTTTTCAAGCTTTTGTACATCGGAATCTGTTTGCAATACTGATATTGAAGAACCGTATAGCTTTGTAAGCTTATCTTCATCCGGTTTCACAGTCTCAAGTGCGCTTAACCAGCAAAGCTCCTTTGATAATTCATCACAGCTTTCCTTCAATGAGAGAAGAGAAAGCTTTTTCATTTTTAATATGGACATTTATCGTTTAATTTCCTTTGCTGATGACATATTTTACGATATAGTCGCTTGCTACATTAAAATTCTTTTTTGATGAGTTTCTTATTTCTTTAATTTTTACCAATGAATTCTCTTTTGCGGCTTTTTTCCTTTGTGCTATTTGATCGACATTTTTAGCTGAGCTATTTTTTGCTTCCGACAATGCCGTCGCACGTACGGATGCAAAAACCTCTGCGGCTTTTTTTTCGGCTTCGGCAATGCGAGCTTTTGCGGCGACATCAGCCAAACGTCTTATTTTTTCCGCTTCTTTTTCAGCGGATATTATTTTTTCAACAGCTTCGAGCGCCATTTAATTATTCCTTCCGTATGAAGTTTAAATGAGGATTGCCATAAAAATACGATAACTCCATTAATTATATCATAGATTATTCATTATTTCAATTGCTTTTTTGCTTTTTTTTAGACTATTTCAGATTTAAACGTGTTTATTCATATATTAGAAAAATGATTTTATTCCGAATTTTATAATATTTTATTCATTTTTTACTATTTACATCGCCTTTTGATTGTGATATTATTATATGAGATTTTATCGAGATATTTATCGGAAAGGTTATGTATAAGATGAACAAAGTCACGTTTAAAATTGATCTATGCAAGGGATGCGGGCTCTGCGTCACTGTATGCCCCAAAAAGATCATTTCGCTTGAAACGACAAAGTTAAATAAAAAAGGACATCATCCGGCCGGCATCGCAGCTGTCGACGAGGATAAATGCATTGCATGCGCATTCTGCGCAACTATATGTCCTGATGTTGCTATAATTGTTGAAAAGTAATATATAAAAGAAAGGAAACGGTTCACAAGCAAAAATGAGTAAAGTCTTAATGAAGGGCAACGAAGTAATTGCGGAAGCGGCTATAAAAGCCGGCTGTCGTCTGTATTTCGGTTACCCGATAACTCCTCAAACGGAAATTTCCGAAACGCTTGCTAAAAGAATGCCTAAAGTCGGCGGTCTTTGTATGCAGGCAGAAAGTGAAATTGCCGCGATAAACATGGTTCTCGGCGCATCTTCTACAGGAAAACGCGTTCTGACAAGTTCCTCATCGCCCGGGCTCAGCCTTAAAAGTGAAGGAATTTCCTACATAGTAGGCTCTGATCTTCCTTGCGTTATTGTAAACGTACAACGCGGAGGCCCTGGCCTTGGCGGTATACAGCCTTCGCAAGCGGATTATTTTCAAGCTACAAGAGCTCTTGGCCACGGTGATATGCATATTATTGTCCTTGCCCCGGCATCTATACAGGAAATAGGAGATCTGACACAGGAAGCCTTTGATCTTGCGGATATATACAGGACGCCTGTTATGATCCTTGCTGACGGCGCACTGGGACAAATGATGGAACCGATCGACTTTGATGCAAGAACACCGAGAGAAATTCCCGAAAAGACATGGGTAGCTTCCGGACATCATAATAAAAGAGCTCATAATATAATAAATTCTCTGTATATTCAGCCTGAAGATCTCGAAAAAAATATTATTTCGCGTTTTGAAAGATATAAAAATATTGAAAATACTGAAGTTAAATATGAGAGCTTTATGACGGACGATGCGGATATAGTAATTGTATCTTTTGGCATCGCATCGAGAATCTCAAAGTCCGCAATTATCAAAGCAAGAGCCGCAGGCATTAAAGCGGGGCTTCTCAGACCGATTACTGTTTGGCCATTCCCTGCTAAAAAGCTGCGTTCCCTTGCCGATACTGCCAAGACTTTTCTATCTGTAGAATTGAATATGGGACAGATGGTCAGCGATGTTAAGCTCGCTGTTGAATGCAAGAAGCCTGTTGAATTTTACGGCAGAACAGGGGGAATGATTCCCTCGGTGGATGAAATATTCGGAAAACTTTCCGAAATGAGCAAATCTCTCTGATTTTCCTCTGATCAAAATGAAAGGATATTAACTAATGATAGTTTTCGATAAACCACATGCTCTGACTGAAATGCCATTTCATTATTGTCCCGGATGCACCCATGGCATAGTTCACAGACTTGTTGCTGAAGTAATAGACGAGCTTGGATGCGAAGGACGAACGGTTGGCATTGCTCCGGTAGGATGCTCTGTTTTCGCATATAATTATTTCAACTGCGATATGATAGAAGCTCCGCACGGCAGAGCGCCTGCCGTTGCAACCGGAGTAAAACGCGCATGCCCGGAGAATGTCGTCTTTACATATCAAGGCGACGGAGATCTTGCCGCTATCGGGACAGCCGAAACTGTTCATGTCGGTGCCCGCGGCGAAAATATAACCATAATTTTTATCAACAACGCTATATACGGTATGACAGGCGGCCAGATGGCTCCCACCACGCTTCCAGGACAGGTTTCGACAACCACTCCATACGGACGTGACGTTAAAATTCAAGGCAACCCCATTAGAGTATGTGAAATGCTCTCCACTCTTTCCGGTACCGCTTATGCCGAGCGAGTCGCTGTCGATTGTGTAAAGAACATTAAAAATGCTAAAAAAGCAATTAAAAAAGCTTTTGAAACACAGATCAAAGGTCTTGGATTCTCAATTGTAGAGGTTTTGTCATCCTGCCCGACTAACTGGGGCAAAACACCCGAGCAGGCTCTTGAATGGATAAGAACGGATATGATTCCTTATTATCCTCTCGGAGTGTATAAAGATACTACAGGCGAAAAGGAGGTAAAATGAATATGTACAGAATTCTGCTTGCCGGCTTCGGTGGACAGGGCATTCTTTTTGCGGGAAAACAAATAGCAAAAACCGCGATGCACGCAGATAAATTCGTAACATGGCTTCCCTCATACGGCCCCGAAATGCGCGGCGGTACATGCAATTGCTCTGTTATTATATCAGACGATCAAATCGGTTCTCCTCTCGTCACAGAACCCGATATCCTTATTGCTATGAACCTGCCTTCTCTGGACAAATTCGAATCATCCGTCGTATCCGGCGGTTCAGTCTTTATAGACAGCAGCCTTATATCCAGAAAATGCGTGAGAAGCGATATAAAAGCTTTCTATATACCCGCTTCCGAGCTTGCTGAAAAAAACAATCTTTCCGGAATGGCAAACGTCATTTTTCTCGGAGCCATCATTGCCAAGACACAAATGTTCGAATATGATTATTTTCTTAAGCTGCTCACAGAATCTATTCCCGCGTCAAAGGCTCACCTGATAGAAATAAATAAAAAAGCTCTTGATTTAGGGTATAATTACACAATATAATATAGATTTCATATAACGGTTTTATTATGGATTTCAAAAAGCTGAAGCAGATAACCTCGGTTGTTTCTCAAACGCTTGACAAAGTTACCGATATTTTTAACGGCGATTCATGCTTTATGAGCGCTGTAATTTCGGCTGCCGGAAGCGGCGCAAGAATGGGCGGAATATCAAAGCAACTTTTGAAAATCAATGATAAAACCGTTATCGAATATTCTCTTGAAGCATTCCAAAACAGTACTTTTTTCGATGAAATTATCATCGTCGCGCGACAGGATGAACTCGATATTATGAAATCCATCGCTTTTTGCGGCAAATATTCCAAAGCAGTCAAAGTAGTAGCCGGAGGGGCGACGCGAGCGGAATCAGTCGCAAACGGCTTTTACGCCACTGATAAAAAATGCAGATACATCGCAATTCATGACGCGGCCAGACCGCTTGTCACCTCGAAAGAAATCGACACTCTTGCAAAAAAAGTGCGGCAATGCGGTGCGTGCGCCTGCGGACGCGCTTTATCTGACACAATTAAGCGTATTGATAACAAACGCCGCGTTACCGAAACGCCCGACCGAGAAGGGCTGGTTTCGGTTTTCACTCCGCAGGTGTTTTCCTCTGATATCTATCGGTCTGCGCTTGCAGCGGCACAAAAAGGCGGATTTACGGCGACTGACGACTGCGCGCTCTGCGAACGTGCCGGTTTTACAGTCCGTATATATGATACCGGTAATTTCAGTTTAAAGCTGACTTATCCGGGAGATGAAAAGCTTATTTCTTCAATTATCAATTCCAGACTTAAGGGAGAATGAAAAGATATGGACCTTACGTGCCTGAGAATAGGAACAGGTTATGACGTTCATAAGCTTGTAAAAGGAAGAGAACTTATTATTGGCTGCGTCGACATTCCTTATGAATTCGGTCTTCTTGGTCATTCAGACGCGGATGTTCTTGCGCATGCAATAATCGACGCGCTTTTCGGAGCGGCGTACCTTTCAGATATCGGCACAAATTTTCCCGATACCGACGAAAAATATAAAGACATATCCGGGTCAGAGCTGCTTATAGCTGCAAACAAGAAGATCATCGCCGCCGGATATCGGATAATCAATATTGACTCTGTGGTTATTGCCCAAAAGCCAAAGCTTATGCCATATATACCGCTTATGCAAAAAAAGATTGCAGAAGCATTGAATATCGAAAGCTCTCTTGTTTCCGTTAAAGCAAAAACTGAAGAAGGTCTCGGTTTTACCGGCGCGGAACTCGGAATAGCTGCTCAAGCAACAGCACTTTTAATGAAAGTATAAAGCCACGCAATTATTACCTCGAATTATTATGAGCAGATATAATTGCCTCATTAATAAATATACATCCAATGCTAAATTCTGACCGTGAACAAACAAAAATAAAACATAAGGAGTATAGTATGAATCTTTATCTTTCTCCCTCCGATCCCTCCCTTGAAGAAGGGCTGATGCTTCTTTCGGACGATCTAGGAATAACTGTTTCCAATTTCGGAGATTCCGTATGTGTATCATATGAAAAAACCGGTGAAATGAAGCTTTGCGTTTCCTGCGAAGGATATAAAGCAAAAATTACTTATTATGAAAAAGCTCATTTTTACAGAGGAATCGGGCTTTTGCTCGAACACCTTTCTTATGGTGAAAAATCCTTTGAAATAACAGAACATCCTCGTTTCACTTTGAACGGCGCAATGTATGATGTGGCTCAGTCAAATGCCGTTCCGGATCTTCCCGCCGTTAAAATGCTTTTGCGCCGCGAAGCAATAATGGGACTGAATATGTTCATGCTTTATTGCGAAGATAATTATGAGGTAGAGGGCTATCCGTATTTCGGATACATGCGCGGCAGATATTCAGGAGCAGAAATCAAAGAACTGGATGATTATGCTTATGCGCTTGGTATTGAACTGATTCCGTGCATACAGACTCTCGCGCATTTAAGAGATGCGCTCCGCTGGTGGTTCACATATCATGGTATGCGCATGGATAAGGACACCTTACTTGTCGGTGAAGAAAAAGTATATGACTTTATAGATGCAATGATAAAGGCCGCGTCTCAGAATGTGCGATCAAAGCGTATACACATAGGTATGGACGAAGCGGAAAATCTCGGTGAAGGTCAATATTTGAAGCTTCACGGCTATCGCCGCAGATTTGATATAATGCTTGAGCATCTTGACAGAGTTAAAGCAATATGTCATAAATACGGACTCAAACCGATGATATGGAGCGATATGTTCTTCTCAAGCGCTACAAAATCAGGCGGGTATTACGATAAAGATGTAGTGATACCTCAAGAAGTGCTTGATGCATATCCAAAGGATGTTCAGCTTGTATATTGGGATTATTACAGAGACGATAAGGATTTTTACAGGACATATATCAAACGCCATTATGAATTTGGCACAAAACCTGTATTTGCCGGAGCGGTTCACACATGGTATTCTATTGCACCGCGCGTTATTCCTTCCATATCCTATACAGACGCCGCTTTGCAGGTATGCGTTGAAGAAAATATAGACGAAGTTTTCTGTACCATCTGGGGCGACGACAATACGGAAGCGCATATTTATTCAACACTTCAGGGGCTTCAGCTGTATGCCGAAATAAGCTTTAATGGCCCTTATAATGCCGAAGCCTTTTCTAAACGGTTTGAATTTTGTACCGGAATCAAATATGACCAGCTTCTTGACCTCGGAAATCTTGATGCTCTTCCGGAGCATAATACAAATGGACAAGGATACGCTGTATACTCAAAAACTTTTATGTGGAATGATGTTCTGCTCGGCTTCAATGACAGATTTTTCGAAAATGACTGCGAAAAATATGAAAAGCATTTCAGAGATTGCGCCGAAAGATATGAAAAATATGAAACGCAGAACGGCGAATATAATTCCATGTTCACTTATTACAAGCTCGTTGCGCGTGCTCTTGAATACAAAGCTTCCATTGGCATGAGGCTTATCGAGGCATATAAGAGCGGCAGCAAGGAAAATCTACAAAAGCTTCTGCCGCGTTTATACGAGCTGAAAAAGAGAATGTGCGAGTTGAAGGATTTTCATCGTTCGGACTGGTATACTATCAACAAGCCTATGGGCTTTGAAGTGTTCGACTTAAGATATGGCACAGTAATAGCGAGAGTTGAAACGGCTATATCCAGAGTTACAAAGTATATAAACGGCGAAATAACCGGAATCGATGAGCTTTCAACTCCGAGACTCGAACCGAATGTTTTCACAAACGGATACGGATATCTTTTCTCTGCAAGCCGTTCATCTTTTGTTAATTAATATTAAAGCGTATTTACAGTTAATCCGACGGAGGTTATTATACTTCCGTCGGATTACATAAAAATTCTGATTTAATAATTAGGACATTATCAATCAAATATTGTGTATATACCCATATACATCACCGAAAATACACATATTTGAGTTATTATTTTTCTATATTAAAAACGGAGGATATCGCATTGATTGAAGTTAAAAATCTGATAAAAAAATATGGCGATAATACTGCTGTGTCGGATATTTCCTTTTCGATCGAGCATGGAAAGATATATGGCTTTCTCGGTCCGAACGGCGCAGGAAAATCGACAACAATGAATATCATCGCCGGATGCCTTGCCGCAACGAGCGGTACGGTAAGTATAAATGGATACGACATATATGAAAATCCAGTAGAAGCAAAACGCTCTGTCGGCTATCTACCCGAATTCCCTCCTCTATATCCTGATATGACACCGAATGAGTATCTGTCCTTTGTGGCTGAAGCAAAAGGTGTTCCGCATGACATGATTTATGCAAATGTCCTTGATGCTATGGAGAAAACGCAGATAACCGATGTTCAGGACAGACTTATCAAAAATCTTTCTAAAGGGTATAAACAGCGTGTCGGCATCGCTCAAGCAATGCTGAATTCACCGGAAGTTATTATTCTTGACGAACCGACGGTAGGGCTTGACCCGATACAGATAATTGAAATACGTGATTTAATCCGTTCTCTGGGCAAAGATCACACTGTAATTCTTTCAAGCCATATCCTTTCTGAAATCAGCGCTATTTGTGACTATATAATGATAATTTCCAAGGGAAAGCTTGTCGCCAGCGATACAATTGAAAACCTTACCGACGTCACAAACATAATGAAAATCGTAATTAAAGGCGACAAATCTTCTGTCATGTCAATTCTTTATTCAATTGATCCATCGTTTGATATTGCTGTTTCACAACTCGCCGAAGAGGGCGAATATGTATATGAATACACGATTGAAACCGCCTCCTCAGTTGATATAAGAGAACAGGTTTATTTAAAGCTCAGGAATACAAATTCAATTATACTTAATATGGATACTCAGAAAATCGGACTTGAAGAAATATTCCTGAAACTCACTAAAGAAGATCACAGCGATGTATACTCGAACGCCACCTGCATTGAAAATAATCAGAGTTCAGAAAATTCTGATGAAGAAGACGAAGATAAAAAAGAAAATACAGATGATTCTTCCGCTTCGGCAATAAACACCGACGACAAAGAAGCATATAAAAAGATGTTTGAGATGCCCAAAGAAGGAGATGAAGAAAATAAATGAACGCCTTTTATAAAAAAGAGTTGAAATCGTATTTTCAGAATATGAGCGGATGGATATTTATAGCTTTTATTCTTCTTATGACCGGTATATTTTTCAGCGCGACGAATCTGCGCGGCGGAAATGCGAATTTTGAATATTGCGTTTATACAGTAAGCTTTGTGTTTCTGCTTGTGGTTCCTATTATTACAATGCGCGCTCTCGCGGAGGAAAAACATAATAAAACCGATCAGCTGATTTATTCACTGCCGGTGCCGCTTCATAAAATTGTCATGGCAAAGTTTTTATCGATGGCGACCGTCTTCCTTTTCGCTGTTGCGGTAATGATGCTTTGCCCGGTTGTATTGTCTTTTTTTGGTAAAGTTGATTTGCTTACTTCATACAGTACGCTTTTTGGATTTATGCTTCTTGGTTCATCACTTATTTCGATAGGTCTATTTATATCATCCCTTACAGAGAGCCAAATCATTTCAGCTGTAATAAGCTTCGGAACTTTTTTATTGATATATCTCATGTCATCGCTTTCTTCTCTGATACCGACAAGCGCAATTGCTTCGTTGATTGCCTTTTCCTTATTAGCTCTGATAGTGGGCGTTGTGACATATACGCTGACGAAGAGTTATCCTGTCGCGGTTATTTCTTTTTCTGTTTGTGAAATCGCTGTAATCGCTGTATATATATTAAATAAAAGCCTTTTTGAGGGTGGATTTGCTGGCTTTCTGAAATCGATTTCTCTTTTTGATCGCCTCCAGAGCTTTGTTCTCGGGATATTCGACCTCTCGGCGGTTATATATTATCTGTCTATTATCGGGATATTTATTTTCTTTACAGTTCAATCCCTTGATAAAAGACGCTGGTCTTGATTATAGGAGGTATCGAAAACATGAATAAGAATTTATCAAAATCGAAAATAGTAAAAATTGGAACATACAACACTGTTGTTTCGCTTGTTGTGATCGCTCTTGCTATTATATTGAATCTGGTTATATCAAAGCTTCCGGCAAATTTTACAAAATTTGATACAACTTCTTCAGAAGTTTTTTCATTATCCGAACAGACAAAATCTATCATAAAATCGCTTAATGATGATATAACTTTTTATTTGATAGCCGAGACCGGCAGCGAAGACACTAAAATCGTAGAAATGCTCGACAGATATGCCGCTCTTAATTCAAAGATCAAAATTCAAAAGGTGGATCCGGTTCTTCGTCCGACATTTATAACTGATTATACAACCGAAACACTTAATTCAAACAGTGTCATCGTAGTAAACAATAAACGCAGCTTTGCTATTGATTACAACGATATCTACGTGACAGAATATATTCCATACGACCAATGGACTGAAATGCAGCAATACTATTATCAGTCTTACGGTGAAATGCCGACTGCTTCATATTTTGCCGCGGAAAGCGTATTTACCGGCGCCATTGATTATGTCACAAGCCCTTCTCTCCCTAAAATATATACTCTTCAGGGACACGGAGAGACCGCTCTTACCGCTGATGTTACATCATTAATAAAATTTGAGAATATAGAAACCGGAGAGCTCAGACTTGAATCATTGTCTGCGGTACCGGATGACGCAAACTGCGTTTTGATAAACAATCCCACTACTGATATTACGGAGACAGAATCAACGCTTTTGCTGTCATATATGCAATCAGGCGGAAAAGTCATTCTTATAACATATATGAACTACTATACTACCGAAGGAATGCCAAACATTACAAAGCTGTGTACGTATAACGGACTTTGTTCTTCCGATGGCGTAATAATAGATCCTTCCTCAGGATATTATACTAAGTATCAGAACTATCTCCTTCCTAAGCTGACTGACAGCGATGTGTCGGCGCTTATGACAAATTCCAATGTATATATTCTCACGCCTTTTGCTCATGGCATTAAAAAGACCGAGACAGCAGGGGTTGGCACTGTTTCGCCTCTTATAATTACCTCAGACAGCGCTTTCGTAAAGGATAAGGAATCGACAAGCGCCGAAAAGGAAACAGGCAATGAAGAGGGGCCGTTTTATGTCGGAGCGCTCACATCAAATAAGGATACAGGCAGTAAATTTATATGGTATTCATCGCCGTTTATACTCACAAACGCATACAGCAACCTTGAATTTTTTATGTCTTCTGTAAGTTTGTTATGCGAAAAGACTTCTTCGATTTCAATTCTGTCAAAACGTCTTTCAAGTGAATATCTTTTATTGACCGAAGGACAGTATACCTTGTGGAGTGTCGTTTTCACCTTAGTGATACCGTTGGCTGTGATAGTTATAGGTTTGTCAATATGGTTGAGACGGCGTAAAAAATAATTTTACGGTCTTAAATTTTACAAACAAATTTTTCAATTGCGGTTTATTAACTTTGCAATTATTAACTCGGCGTTTAAATAAATACCGCTTAAAGAGAAGAAAAATTCTTATATATGGGCTTTTTTCTCCTATACAGCAAATTTAATTTAATTGCCGAGTTAATAAAAAACCATAATTCCAGCAAGCCGAAACCGCCAAAAGTTTACGGTTCGGCGGAAAGGCATGGCTTTATTAATGAAAAAGAAAATCATCACACTTGTCATCCTTGTCGTCGTTGTCGGAGCCTTTTCAATTATATATGCCGTATTGTCAAATAGCGAACAACCTGCTGATACCGGAGAGACAGATACCGGTTCCTCAAAAATTATGCTCGCGGATTTTGATTATATAAATATTTGTAAAATTGAGTACGTCTCTCAGACTGAAACCTTGTCATTTGAAAAAGATACAGATAAATGGTATCTTTCATCAGACAGGAGCTTTCCTCTTGATACGACCGCGGTAACAGCAATGGCTACGGCTATCGCATCTATCGGTGCCGAACGTTTTGTTGAGGAAAACCCGTCAGATATATCTCAATACGGTTTTGATCATCCGAATTATACTATAAAAATAACTTATTCAGACGGAACAAATTATACTTATTTAATAGGCGATTATAATTTGTTCAATGCATGTAATTATTTTATGGTAGACGGCTCCGGAAAGGTATATATGGTGTTAAGCGCTCTCAGCGATTATTTTAACCATACTTTAAAAGATCTTGCTGTTCTCGACACCATTCCGACATTTGACAGCGAAAAAGCAGTTGCTTTCAGGCTTTCTTCCGGGACCGACTCCGAGAATGATATTACAATCACCGATTCTGATAAGGTTGCAGCTATGTATAAACTGTTTACAACTATAAATACCGGCAATTATTACGATTATAATACCGAAGATAATGAATTGTCGACTTATTCTCTTTCTAAAGAAAACAGAAAAACAATTACATTCTTATACGGCGATGTATCAAGCGATAAATCCGTAGAGGATCTTATCGGAGAATTGACGGACGGAGAGAATAATGGCAGTATTCCGGAAGATGTAGAAAACAAGCTTTCCAAATACAGCATACATTTTGGTGTATCACCTTCGGAGCTTCCTGACAAAGTATTGTTTACAGTCGATTTTTCAAAAATAACTTATCTTGCCGATAAAGAAACCGTTAATTCAATGCTGGCTCTGTTTGAATAATATATTCAAAAGCAAAAAGCCTCGATAAAAAGTCTTCAACCTTTTGTCGCGGCTTTTCTTTATGTGCGGGTTTTTAACACATGGGCAATATTTAATGTCTATTGAAAATGCCGTTTTCGAACAGCATAGGTTTTAGCAGTTGAAAAACCAGCCAAAACCCTCCAAAATCATTTTGATTTATTCTTTTCATGCTCAATAAGCTTCCATGTCGATGCAATGAGATGCCTGAATTCAGGCCTTGATATCGCGTCACAGATAAAGCTTTGTCTCGGTGAATTAATATCCTCGCCGCTGATTTGAAACAGGCTTAATTTATCACACAGCGACATTACTCTGTTGAGTTGTGAAAGCGTATTGCGCGAAGGCATAAAAGTAACTGCATCGAAGCCTGTCTCTTTTAAATAATAAAAAAGCTCGTCAAGAAATCCGTCTTCAAATTCTTCATCTGCTTTATCGCCTGTGGCAGAAGCTTTCACGTCACCGAGATATGCGTATGCGCTTAATGCGCCGACAGAGCGTGCTATTTCTATGTATTCCCTGACATTCATCAGCTCATCATCGGCATCGATATATATTCGTTTAATAAGGCTTTGTTTTAATAATCCGAGCAGATCATATTCAATATAAGCGGGATTGTTTTCTTTAATCCGAGATAAAACCTTGTCTGGGATTTCGATATTCATTCTTTCTCTGATAAAACATATTATTTCATCAGGAGACGAATAACATGCTCTTATTTTTTTTGAGAGCGCAAATAAAAGATGTCTTTCCGTTATGGTTCCGCCGTTATTATACTCGGAAATCGGTATAACATCATTTTCAAAATCAAGCTTCAGTCCACAGCCGCCAACAATTGAATTTATCCTGTCAATCATTTGGCGGTTTCTTATATTCCTTTTTTCTCTGTAAGGGGCAAGCATCGACTGGAGTTTCTTAATATTCTGATGCGGGATTCCGTGAACGGCAACATATGCTATCCCTTTTTGGTCAGGGCTATTCAGTTTTATTTTTTCAAAAGGTGTGCCGGAAAAGCTTACTCTTATTTCAGTCCCTACGGTTGAAGCAATGCCAAATGCTTCTGCTGCTTTGATAAATTCCTGCGATCCGCCCAACGAATCGTGATCCATTATGCCGGCAGTTACCAGCCCTCTAGAAAAAGCTTCGTAAACGGCAGCTGACGGCGTGTACGGTGAAAAAGAAAATGTTGTGTGAATGTGGTTATTTACGTATGCCGGATCAGAGCTTCTATTTAAACCGTTGTTTTTATATTCTTGGGCCATTTTATCGGCGGTTAGTATACGTTCGTTTTGATCCGGCGAATACAACGACTTATATAACTCTTCAAATTTCAATTCAGCATTACCTGTCCGCCGGTAACCGGCAAAGCCTGTCCTGTTTCATATTTCTGGTCAATGATATACAATATTGCTTTAACAACGTCTTCTGGTCTGCATCCGCGTTTCATCGGTATCTTTTCTTCATAATACTTCTTAACATCCTCCACCGAATTGGCGCCCGGCACCTTTCCGGCTTTGAGATATTGAATAAAAAGTCCTTTTTCAGGATCAGACCAAAGCGGACCTTCAAAAAAATTACCCGGACATATCGCATTAACTTTTATATTATACTGCACAAGCTCAAGTGCGAATGATTGAGTAAGTCCGATGCCGCCGAATTTGCTTCCTGCATATGCGAAATTCTTATTGCTTCCGGTAAGACCCGATTTTGAATTTATTTCAATTATGTCGGTATAGTAATCCGGAGCGAATTCATATTGACGCTTCATAACCTTTGATGCGTATTTAGCGCAAAGAAAATAAGCCGAGTAATTAATTCCTGTCACAAGCGAAAAGCTTTCAAATGACATTTCGTCAAGACTTCCGGCTCGTACAATTCCTGCATTATTTATAAAGATATCTATTCCGCCAAAATTCATTACCGTCGTTTTTATCATGCTTTCGACGCTTTTTTCATCGGTAACATTCACTTTTACCGGAAGAGCGAAAGCGTATTTATATTTTTCATTGATCTGCTGCGAGCATATTGACGCGCCTTCATAGTTGATATCAGCGATCACGGTATACGCGCCCTCTGCTGCGAGACGTTCCGCGATGCCTTTACCGAAGCCCTGCGCACTTCCTGTTATGATGGCAACTTTTCCGGAAAGACGATGTGCTCCTTTTTCAGAAAGGCCGGCTCTGTAGCTTTCTGCTTCCCATCCAATAATGAATTCGCACAGTTCATCGCTCATATTTCGAGGATGTGAAAAGCAAGCTGCATAATATGCTATTTTTATGCTGTCTATTAAAAGCGATTTCACAATATCAGCGTTCTTTTTTGAGTTGTTACATATAAAAAAGCCTAGCCCGGTGACAGCAATAACCTTTGGTTTATATCCGTAATCTTCTGCATATGCCTCAAACGCTTTTTTCAACAAAAATGCCGTTTCATCATCTGTGCTTCCACGCTCGATGAAAAGCGGAAAAGCTCGGCAGTAAACTATATGATCAGGCGTAAACGGACGCATAAGCGGCGCGAATGAAGAGGCATCTTTTAAAAACTCCTGAGCTGCAGGAGAGCTGTAAAAAAGCACGGTTGAAGGCAATTGCGGATTATAAAGCATCCTGACGACAGGCAAAAGCGTAAATACGGAATCGTAATCAGTCTCCGCGGATTCTATAATATCAGGCTCGTTTGAAACAGTTTCCTTCAGTTTTAAAAATACGCTTTCCACAAGCTTATCTATTTCATCACATGTATCGGCTGCGAAGAACACACCGTGATTCTGAATGAAAAGTATCTGTGCGTCTATTCCGCAGAAACGCTTATGATCGAAAAGCGCGGATTCGCATTCTTTGGCAAGCTTATATCCGGGCTTTGTTTCATCTATCCAGACTGCGCTTTCTCCGAATAACTCATCACAGATTGATGCGCCGTCAAAAGAACAAGTAAGTCCGTTCACAAGAGAAGGATGAATATGAAGTACATACGAAAAAGGAAACAAATTATGTAAAAGCGTTTCCACGCTCGGCCTTTTTCCTGCAATCGCATCCTTGACAAGACGCGAAGCCATAAGATCCTCAAGCGCAGACGCTTCTCTTTCATCATCTGACTTCGAATATTCTTTATCATATATTATCGACAGCTTCATCCGGTCAAGAGCTACAAAACCATCCTGTGTGATATCTGAAAGCGTGTTTCCGCTTGATTTTACATATATTACAGAATCATCCTTGTATGATGTGTTTCCGCCGCCCGCAATAACATAATCCGTGTTGCTGCCGTATTTATTTGACATTCCTACAAGCTCATTTAAGCCCATTTCCGTTCGCTCTCCTTTAACATAAAATGGTTATATCCGTTTTGCTATTTCGTCAAGAAATTCGTCGGTATTGACTGCTTTGGCATCCGGATTATCGCAGAGTGAAATCAGATCCTTTGTCATTACTCCGTCGTTGAGCGTCTTGATACATGCCGACTCAAGTTTGTCGGCAAAAGCGCAAAGCTCCGGTGTGTTGTCTTTTTCACCGCGTTTTCTGAGCGCGCCGGTCCAGGCATATATAGTCGCAATAGGATTTGTCGAACACTTTTCACCTTTAAGATACTTATAATAATGGCGAGTCACTGTTCCGTGAGCCGCTTCATATTCATAATTTCCATCGGGGCTAACCAACACGCTTGTCATCATAGCAAGCGAACCGAATGCGGTTGAAACCATGTCGCTCATAACATCACCATCATAATTTTTACATGCCCATATAAAACCGCCTTCAGAACGAATCACTCTCGCTACAGCATCATCTATAAGTGTATAGAAATAAGTAATACCGGCCTTTTCAAATTCTGTTTTATAATCTCGTTCAAATATTTCCTGAAATATATCCTTGAAGGTGTGATCGTAAATTTTGGAAATGGTATCTTTTGTTGAAAACCATAGATCCTGTTTGGTTGAGAGGGCATATTTAAAGCATGAATACGCAAAAGAGCAAATAGAATCGTCTTTATTATACTGTCCCTGTAAAACTCCTCCGCATTTGAAATCGAATATCGGCTTTTTAATTGTTTCGCCGTCATCGGACGTAAATACAAGCTCTGCTTTTCCAGGCTTTATAACTCTTATCTCCGCACATTTATAAACGTCACCGTATGCATGACGCGCTATGGTAATCGGCTTTTTCCATGTGCGTACAACTGGTTTAATGCTGTCTATAAGAATGGGCGCGCGAAATACGGTACCGTCGAGGATTGCTCTTATTGTCCCGTTCGGGCTTTTCCACATTTCCTTAAGGTTATATTCAACTACACGCGCCGCGTTTGGCGTGATTGTTGCGCATTTAACTCCCACGCCATATTTTTTTATAGCTTCCGCCGCATCAACGGTTATTTTATCTGATGTTTCGTCGCGTTTTTTTAATCCCAAATCAAAATAAACCGTGTTGAGCTCTACGAATGGACATATGAGCTTTTCTTTAATTTGCTGCCATATGATTCGTGTCATTTCGTCGCCGTCCATTTCGACAAGCGGCGTTTTCATTATAATTTTATCCATGTTGTACCCCACATTTATTATAAACAGCTTTTAGAGTTTCTTAGCATATTCGTTAATAAGACAGCCTGAAAGAATAATGCTCTTTTCGTCATCCGTGAGTTCGGAGCATTTCAGCTTTATTTCGTAAATATCATTGCCGGAAACCACCTTTGCAACAAAATTCTGTTTTCCTTCGGCAATATTTTTCTTTACATCAGGAATATATATAAAATCTCCCGACTTGAAATTAACTTCCTGATCTGCGGGCAGTATAAAAGGTATTATACCCCAGTTTATCAGATTGCTTCTGTATCTTTTTGTCGCGTAATCTCTCGCAATATTCGCAGAGCCGCCGAGAACGCGCTGGCATGAAGCCGCCTGCTCGCGGGCGGAGCCATCTCCTGGTTTATTGGCGTAAATAACGCTTCCTAATGCTGTTTTCTGCGCTTTTTCAGCGCTTATTCCAAGCTTATTATACACATTTGCGAGTTCTTCGGAAATGACGCCTTCTCTTCTCTGTTCATCTGTGGATCTTATCAGTTTTGCTCTGCCTACATATTCCGGCACTCTTCTGAAAAGCGCAAATTCTGAAAGCTTCTGCGGATTCGATCTGTAAGAAGATATCTCTCCGGATGGTATAAGCTCATCGGTGGTTGTCACTTCGTCGAGAATAACGGCGGCAACCTTAAGCATAATATCTTCCGTCAAAGGAGAAATTTTCGGCCAGTCGGTTATGTTGGGGCCATATCTCAATTCAACTTCGGGATCCGGCTTTCCGAAGCCGTTGTAAATTCTTTTTTCATATACTGAACCGTCGTAAATATATTCGGGAACAGAATCATCATAATCACATTCTGTCGCAGGTGTGAGTATGCCTTTGTTTGCGGCTGTCGCAGCTATACTGCGGGCATCCATCAACGCCACGGAAGCGCTTTGCCCTCCGTCGGGGTTTGAGCCTTCTCTGTTCGGAAAATTCCTGGTTGTATGACGTATGCTCATAGTCCCGTTTGACGGAACATCTCCCGCTCCGAAGCATGGGCCGCAGAATGCGGGCTTTAATACCGCGCCGCTTTCCATCAGCTTTTCTGTTATACCTTTTCTTGTCAACCCGAGATATACAGGCATACTGGACGGATAAACAGACAGACTGAAATAATCGTTGCCTGTCGAGCCATTTTCCAATATAGAAGCGGCGGCGCATATATTTTCAAACGTGCCCCCCGCGCATCCGGCAATAATCCCCTGCTCAACTGATATGTTTCCGTTTTTAACAGTTGAAGCAAGCTTAAGATAAGCTTTTTCACCGAACTGTTTACGCGCGTCCTCTTCAACGGAAGAAAGATATTCCTTAGGAGAGCGGAGCAGTTCTTTAATCGGAATCGCATTGCTCGGATGGAACGGCAAAGCAATCATTGATTCGATTTTTGAAAGATCAATTTCTATGGCGGTATCGTAATATGCTCCGTTTTCCGGTTCAAGCTTTTTATAATCCAGCTTTCTTCCGTGATTTTCATAAAAATGCTTCACCTTTTCATCTGTTATCCAAACTGATGAAAGACAGGTCGTTTCGGTCGTCATTACGTCAATACCGTTTCTGAAATCAACTGAAAGTTCTCCAACGCCCGGTCCGGCAAATTCGAGAATTTTATTGTTAACGGTTTTGCTTTTAAATACCGCCGCGCAAAGAGCAAGCGCTACATCATGCGGCCCAACACCGTGACGCGGTTTGTTTGTCAGATATACAAGAACTGCCTGTGGCTGATCTATATCATATGTATTGTTTAAAAGCTGTTTTACAAGCTCCGGTCCGCCTTCACCGATACCCATGGTACCTAAAGCGCCGTATCTCGTATGGCTGTCTGAACCCAAAAGCATTTTTCCGCATCCGGTCATTCTTTCACGTACAAACTGATGTATCACAGCCTGATTAGCCGGGACATATATTCCCCCGTATTTTTTTGCGGCGGAAAGGCCGAAAGCATGATCGTCTTCGTTTATTGTGCCTCCGACAGCGCAAAGAGAATTATGGCAGTTAGTCAAAGCGTATGGCATAGGAAATTTGTTTAAACCGCCGGTTCTTGCAGTTTGAATGATTCCTACGTAAGTGATATCGTGAGAAGCCATTCCGTCAAATTTGATTCTGCATTTTCCGTTTATTTTGCTTATATCGTGAGATTTTAATATAGAACTTGTAATAGTTCGCTTCCTGGCTGATTCCATATCAAGTGTAATATTCTTTCCGGAAAGTTCTTTTTCGAGCTTTGCTCTATCCTCGGTGCGTATAACACCGTCGATCAAATAAGCTCCGTTATTGTAAATATTAATCAATTAAGCGTCCTCCGACAAAAAAATCAATAATAATTATATCATAATCAGGAGAAAATACAATAGGTTCTTTAAAATCAAGCTTACAATGAATATGAAAATATATGAACATTATGAAAATTATCACAAAAAGGCTTGTATTTGGTATCAAATTGTAATAAAATATACCTGTTTGAAATCTATTTAATTCGGAGGATTTTAATATGTCAGTTAAAGTCGCCATCAATGGCTTCGGACGTATCGGACGTCTTGCGTTCAGACAAATGTTTAAAGCCGAGGGTTATGATGTAGTTGCTATCAACGATCTCACAAGCCCTACAATGCTTGCTCATCTTCTCAAATACGATTCCACCCAAGGAAGATATGAAGGACACACCGTAACCGCGGGCGAAAATTCCATCACAGTTGACGGAAAAGAAATCATGATCTATGCGATCAAAGACGCCGCGGATATTCCGTGGGGAAAACATGATGTTGATGTCGTTCTTGAATGCACAGGTTTTTACACATCCAAGGATAAAGCAATGGCTCATATCACTGCAGGCGCAAAGAAGGTTGTTATCTCCGCTCCCGCAGGCAACGATCTCCCGACTATCGTCTATTCTGTAAACGAAAAGACGCTTAAGCCTGAAGACAAGGTGATATCTGCCGCTTCATGCACCACCAACTGCCTCGCTCCTATGGCTTATACGCTTAATAAATACGCTCCTATCCAAAGTGGAATAATGTCAACCATTCACGCTTATACCGGTGACCAGATGATTCTTGACGGTCCGCAGAGAAAAGGCGATCTCCGCCGCTCCCGCGCCGCCGCATTAAACATCGTTCCTAACTCCACCGGTGCAGCAAAAGCCATCGGTCTTGTCATTCCCGAGCTCAATAAGAAACTCATCGGCTCCGCACAGCGTGTTCCGGTCGCCACGGGAAGCACAACAATTCTCGTTGCAGTCGTAAAAGGCGCCAATGTAACCGCCGAAGGCATCAATGCCGCAATGAAAGCAGCTTCGAGCGCTTCCTTTGGTTACAACGAAGAAGAAATAGTTTCTTCCGATGTAATCGGCATTACCTATGGTTCTCTCTTTGACTCGACACAAACAATGGTCACTAAAATTTCCGACGATCTTTATCAGGTTCAGGTTGTCTCTTGGTATGACAATGAAAATTCATATACAAGCCAGATGGTCAGAACGATCAAATATTTCTCGGAGCTCAAATAATTTTTATAACAGCTTTAAAGCGTTGCCGTTTATAGGATTCGGCAACGCTTTTATAAAACTCATTCTTAATAATGTTAAATGCGCTGCCGGAGAATTTTCCCTTACAGCGCATCTTTTCTTATTAACTCGGCATTTTAATAATTACTACTCAAAGAGAGAAAAGCCTCTGATATATGGGCTTTTCTCTCTTATAAAACAAGGCTTATTTAATGTCTGCTGAACAATCATAAAACACATACAACAGTAAAGAAATGATGCTAACAATGATTGTTCAGGTGCAAGGTTTTTAAGCTTTACAGCTCAAAAACCTTGCACCTCTAAATTAGTCGACTCCCGATTAATTTAGAAAACAGGCGGCAATCAATGAATGCTGAACTCCAAAATCAATGATTTTGGAAGATTTTGGCTGGTTTTTCAACTGCCAAAACCTATGCCGTTCGAAAACGGCATTATTTAGTAGACATTATTTAAATGCCGTTTAATAATATATCAGTCTCGAACTTTGTCCAGCTTCCTGTTTCTGTAATATAATACAATATCAGCCATTACGAAAACCATATTACAAATGTATACGGCTATTACATAACCCGGATTGTAGATTATTTTACCGATCAATCCAATTGAATAACCGAATTCAATCAGCATGAGAAAAGCTATGCTTTTCCCTTTTGCAGAACGGGCTTTGTATGATTTATAAACCGAAACCGGCCATGATACGCCAAAGCATATCATCATTATTGTTTCAAGAATTTCCGGCATTTATGTAAATTTTTCCTGTGTTTTTCCGCATACCGGACATGTCACAGTCACCTTTCCTTTACCTTTAGGAATTCTCAATACATTTTTGCAAGCTGAACATTTGAAAAACACATACGCTTTCCTGTCGCGTATTTTTGCTTTCGACAATTTAAACCATTTTATGACCGGAGCAAACAGTCTTAAAAACACCTGGTTCTCGCGATAACGAGCCGAAATATTCTTTGAAAATATTCTGAAAACATAAATAATGGCAAGCATAAAGGACAAAACCGCCCATTGCCATCTGCCTGTCGCGGTGTAAAGAACAAACAATATACAATAAAGTATAATATTTATTATAGATAACTGATCTGTTCCGTATCTGCCGGAAAAAAATTGTTTCAGCTTATTCATTTTATTTATTGTCTTTGCCGAATATCGACTTAAGCTTCTCCGAAAAGCTTGCCTTTTGTGAATTATTAAAGTTTCCGCAACTCATGTCAAAATCCCTTAGCATCTGTTTTTGTTTATCAGAAAGATTCTTAGGTACTTCTATAACCGTTCTGAACATCAGGTCACCGCGGTTTCGCGAATTCACATATTGAATGCCTTTATTCTTGAGTGTAAACATAGTACCTGTCTGAGTGCCTTCGGGAACAGTGTATTTTAAACTGCCTTCAAGTGTAGGCACGTTTATCTGCGCGCCCAAAGCGGCTTCGGCGAAGGTTATAGGTACTTCACAATATATATTATATCCGTCGCGTTCAAATACGGGATGAGGACGTATTCCAACCTCCACAAGCAGGTCACCGGAAACGCCGCCTCGTTTACCTGAATTTCCCTGACCTCTTATGACAACCTTCTGTCCGTCATCAATCCCAGCCGGTATTGATATTTCAAGCTTTTTCTGCTTTCTTTCATATCCGCCGCCCGAGCATTTCGAACATGGTGTTTTAATTATTTTTCCTGTGCCTCTGCATGCATCACAGGTTCGGGATGTCTGCATTATTCCCAAAGGTGTACGCTGCTGTACATTAACCTGTCCGGTACCGCCGCACTTTGTACAGGTTTCCGGAGAAGTCCCGGGAGCGGCCCCGGTTCCTTTACATTCCGAACAAGCTTCTATTTTATTGAAAACAATTTCTTTTTTACATCCAAACGCGGCTTCTTCAAAGGAAATATATATTTTTACTCCGATATCATCGCCTCTGACAGGACCGTTTTTTCTCGTTTGTCCGTTGCCGAACAGTGTTCCGAAAATATCGGACATGTCAAAGTTTATATCTCCGAAGCCTCCGAAACCGTTGAAACCGCCAAAGCCTTCGCCGGATCCGAAATTCGGATCGACGCCTGAATGCCCGTAAGCATCATATTTTGACTTAGTATCCGGATTCGATAAAATAGAATATGCTTCGTTTATTTCCTTGAATTTTGCTTCCGCTTCTTTATCATCCGGGTTCATATCCGGATGATATTTTTTTGCGAGTCGGCGGTAGTTCTTTTTAATATCCTCGTCGCTCGCACCCTTCTGAAGTTCGAGCACTTCGTAATAATCGCGCTTTTGCTCTGCCATATTAAGTAATTACCTGTCTATCTCCGAATTACCGGCTTTCCGGTCGCTTCCCGGAAAGCCGGTTTTTCAATAATTATTTTTTATCAGAATTATCGGTAAAGTCCGCGTTGTAATACCCTTCTCCGCCGTTATTGGAATTTGATTGATCATTCGGTCCCTGTTGCTGATTAGGATTGCCGTAAAGCTTTTCGGATATCTTGTAAAGAGTCTGAGTAAGATCGTTTGTGTCGTTCTTTATTGCGGCATAATCTTCAGTCTTCAAGGTTTCCTTGAGCTTTTCTATTGCAGCAGTAACAGGAGCTTTGTCATCAGCCGTGATTTTGTCGCCGGCGTCGTTCATAACCTTTTCTGATTGGAAAATCGTATTTTCCGCGCTGTTTCGTATTTCTACGTTTTCCTTAAGCTTTTTGTCTTCAGCTTCATGTATTTCCGCTTCTTTAACAGCGCGTTCAATATCATCTTTGGACATATTCGTAGACGATGATATAGTGATATTTTGTTGTTTGCCTGTGCCTTTATCTTTTGCCGAAACATTGACTATGCCGTTTGCATCAATATCGAATGTAACTTCTATCTGAGGAACACCGCGCATTGCCGGAGGAATCCCGTCGAGAGTAAATCTGCCAAGCGTTTTGTTGTCACGCGCCATTTCACGCTCGCCTTGGAGAACATGGATCTCAACCGAGGTTTGATTATTAGCAGCGGTTGAATAAACCTGGCTCTTCTTGACAGGAATTGTTGTATTTCTTTCAATAAGCTTGTTGAACACGCCTCCAAGAGTTTCAATACCAAGAGACAGCGGAGTGACATCGAGAAGCAGGACGTCTTTTACATCTCCGCCGAGAACTGCCGCCTGTATAGCTGCGCCGACTGCTACGCATTCATCGGGATTAATGCCCTTGAATGGATCTTTGCCTATGAAGTTTTTGACTGCATCCTGTACCGCCGGGGTTCTTGAGGAACCGCCGACAAGAAGAACCTTGTTGATCTGAGCCGGTGTGAGCCCTGCATCGGAAAGCGCCTGTTTTGTCGGTCCCATCGTCTTTTCAACCAAATCGGCTGTAAGCTCGTTGAATTTCGCTCTTGAAAGAGTTGTGTCAAAATTCTTCGGTCCGTTAGCGTCTGAATAAATAAACGGAAGAGTTATATCAGTTGACTGCATGCTGGAAAGCTCGATTTTAGCTTTTTCTGCCGCTTCCTTGAGCCTCTGGTGAGCAGTTTTATCTTTTCTGAGATCTATCTGGTTGTCTTTAAAGAATTTATCCGCCATCCAGTTTATGATTCGTTCATCAAAATCGTCACCGCCGAGCCTGTTGTTCCCCGCTGTAGCGAGAACTTCGAAAACGCCGTCAGAGATTTCTAGAATGGATACATCAAAGGTACCGCCGCCAAGGTCAAAAATCATGATTTTCTGTTCGGCTTCTTTATCAATTCCGTATGCAAGAGCCGCGGCGGTAGGTTCGTTAATTATTCTGAGCACTTCCAGCCCGGCAATTTTTCCTGCGTCTTTGGTCGCCTGTCTCTGTGCGTCCGAAAAGTAAGCAGGAACTGTGATGACAGCCTGTGAAACAGGCGAGCCGAGATAATTTTCCGCATCTGTTTTAAGCTTTTGAAGAATCATCGCGGAAATTTCCTGAGGGGTATAATTCTTAGCATCTATACTAACCTTACGATTTGATCCCATATCTCTTTTAATTGAGCTTATGGTTCTGTCGGGATTAATGATCGCTTGTCTTTTTGCTATTTGACCTACCATTCTTTCGCCTGTTTTAGAAAAAGCGACTACTGACGGAGTCGTACGCGCTCCTTCTGCATTAGGTATGACAACGGGTTCACCGCCTTCAAATACGGCGACGCAGGAGTTTGTCGTTCCAAGGTCAATTCCTATAATCTTTGCCATTTTTTTATCCTCCAAATTAAAATGAATTAATGTCTATTATGAATTTAATGAAAACAATGCTTTTAGTTTACTACTTTCACGAGAGCGTGACGAATCACTTTATCGCCGTATACATAACCTTTTTGTAGTATTTCGCAGACTGTGTTTTCGGGCTTATCATCGTCATCAACGTGAGCGAGAGCCTCGCATAAAATAGGATCAAATTCCTTTCCGAGAATATCAATCTCTTTTATGCCGTTTTTATCAAGCACCTGCTTGAAGGATTTTAATATCAAAGCCAGTCCTTCTGACAGCATGTCTGAATTTTTTATATCAGAAGCTCTTTCGATATTATCGAATACAGGCAAAAGCTGTTTTAATAATTCGTTTTTCGAAAGTATTGAAAGCTCCTCTTTTTCTTTTTGAGTGCGTTTTTTAAAATTATCGTATTCTGCTGCCATTCGCAGATACCTGTCATTTAATCCGTCAATTTCGTCCTGTTTAGTTGCGAGTTCTTTCTGCAAAGCTTCAATTTTTATTTTCAAAAGTTCTTCAGCGCGGACACTATCTTCGGCTTCAGATACTTCGGCTTTTTCATTTTTTGCAGATGATCCTTCGGTTGACTTAACATTATTATCTTCTTGAGCCGGAGGAACACTTTCCGAAATATTGCTTTCCGGTTCAGCTGAATCTTTCGCTTTCTTTCGACTTTCTTTATTTTCCGTCATTTTTTCTTTCATTATCCTTTCGGTTTATTTCATCGGATACCGGATCGTTTTCGCTTCCCGGTTTGCTGAAATGCTCAGCAATATATTCCAATCTGGCAATAACGCCGGAATAATCCATCCGTTTGGGACCTATTATACCGACAGCGCCGATTATTGAATTTTCAGTTGTAAATGTTTTTACAACAAAGCTTGATGAATCAAGCCCGTCATCTTCGCTGCCGATATATATCTTCAATGAATCACCGTGTGAATTCATCAGCCGCTTTATCAATGTATCGCGTTCTTCCAGCATGCACATCAATTCACGAGCTTTTGCTATATCCGAAAACTCAGGATAATCCAAAAGATTTGAGACTCCGTCGATATTAATCTGATATTTTCCGTTATCCTCCATCACTTCATAAATAACTCTGAGAATCGGACTTAAAAGCTCTTTGTATTGTCCCATCACTTTTTCGAGACGCATTATCTTGTCAAGTGTGATCTGCGATGCTTCTATATCCGTAAGGTTATCGTTAAGCGCGGTGATGATCAGTATAAGAGAACCAGAATCCATAAACGTCTCGGTGTTGATTAATCTTGTTTTAGCCGAATTCTCTGAAATCATCATAATCAATATAAAACTATTCTGATCTATGAATATGCCTTCAAATTTAGAAATAGTAATTTTTTTTGATTTAGCTGTCAATGAAATTGCTGTATACCGTGTGAGATGTGACAACAGACGAGTTGTCTCGGACATAATATCACGGAATTCTCTGAGCTTATTCGTCATCAGAGAATTTATTATCTTAATTTCTTCAATAGTAAGCCGATAACGGCTCATCAAATTTTCGACATAAACGCGATAACCCTCATTTGAAGGAATTCGTCCCGATGATGTATGCAGCTGTTCGAGCAAACCGAGCTGTTCAAGTTCGTTGAGCTCGTTTCTGATCGTAGCACTCGATAATGCAATCTGACCGGAAAGAAGCTTGCTTCCTACCGGCTCGCCGGTAGAAATATATGCGTCGATTAGCGATTTGAGAATTTGCTTTTTTCTTTCGCTGAGCTCCACATAAATCAATCCTTTCAGAATATTGCTTTTGAATATCTTTTAGCACTTTAAGCGTGAGAGTGCTAATCGATGTTATAAATTTATCACTATTTGGGTTATATGTCAATATGTAAGTACATTTTTTATTGTAAAGAATTTATGAATTTATGTCAGATTTTTGATTTCATTGATGCTTTTTGTCTTTCTTGTTTCTTGACTGCCAAAATCAATAATATAAAACTTATCAATTATGTTTTACATAAAGAGAAAGTCATGCAAAAATTTTTCTATTAAAGCGGTAAATAATTAAATTACAGTGTTTTTAAAACGGCATTTAATAAAAATGCTGAGTCAATAATAATCGCCGCTTTAATAAAATGGATAGTCCGATATTGTCACTTCTTGAATGATGCCTGTTTACTGTAAAAATTACAAGGCATGTTCAACTCTATGAGAGTTTATCAAGAAGGCTGCAGTAAGACGAAAATCTTGCCGCAGCCTCTGATACAGTAATTATATAATACTTTATATGAGATAAAAGAATCTAAAATGTTTTTTCTCTCATTTGAAAGCCTTAATCGAGTTTTATTCCCGCCAAAACCAACTTTACTCCGTTTATCAAGCAGTCTCCGACCGGGCATGAACCCTCAATAAACTTAACATACTCTTCAATTTTTTCTTTTGGTTGATCAGTAACAAAGTGCATAGTATAACGAATTTCCTGAAAACCTTTTCTTACATCTGCGCGACCCAAGAAACCATCCGGATCCAGATCTCCTTCAAGCTCTACATAAAATTCTTTGAATTTTATTTTATGTTTTGCAGCGAATGCACTTGCCACAATTGTCTGACATGCGCCAAGCGCGCATAGAAGCCCTTCAACCGGATTCATGCCGGTATCGGTGCCGCCAAGCTCTTTTGGCTCGTCTATCAGAATTTTGAAGCCTCTCGAATTTGTTTCTACCTGGAGGCCATCAGGTAATTTTCTTGCGGTCGCTTTAAAAGTAGTCAACATAACAGCGTTCTCCTTTTATTATTTTATATTCCGGTTTGTTATTATGTCCTAATATTCCGAAATTATTTGATAATCCGGTATTTGAAATTATGCGGCCAAAATATATTATATAATATAAATAAAATGGTTCTATATCAATTATATCAATACTCAAGGTTTTCTGAATATTTAATGCCCGCTGAACAAAAGAAAATATACAGCAAGGCAAGACAAATCGCAAGAATTATGGTATAATAAGTGCAAGGAAAATGGCCGAAACATGTTAAAAAGCTTGCACTTGGGGGCGACGAGATGTATAAATACAGC
>JAYFRN010000027.1 GCA_034925865.1 Oscillospiraceae bacterium
TGTATCACTTCTGCTCCGCTTTGTCAAGCACTTTTTTAAGATTCTTTTCATCTTTTTTCGTGCCTATCAGCCCCTTGCTTCCGTGCGCCGCTCCGTTTTCGGCGGCTTTTGTATTGTAACATGCACGTATGCTTTTGTCAAGCCCTTTTTTGATATTAATTCATTTTTTTGTTTATTTTAATGTTATTCGCGCTTTTCTTACTCGTGTATTCCTTTTCAGTAATGTAATAAGACCGTTAATCGTTTTAAATAGCAGTCCATGTCCCTCTTTCTATATATAAAGAAGCAGATTTACGAATAAGAGATATCATTCTGTAATTTTCAAGCTCCGATGGTTTTAATAAATAAAAAGCTCAAAAAAACGGTAAAGCCGACGATATTACCCGTCACTCCACCGTTAATACTGATATATTTTTTGTTATTACTTTAAAGCTGTTATTTTTCAAATTTCGGTATACCATCCAGCCGCTTCATGAGCAAAGCAAATTGCTCCGGAGTCAATGCCTGAGCTCCGTCACATTTTGCGCATTCAGGCGATATATGAACCTCTATTATTAATCCGTCCGCTCCGATTGCTTTCGCAGCCGCGGCAAAAGGAGCGACAAAATCTGATTTTCCAGCGGCGTGGCTCGGATCTATTATTACCGGAAGATGCGTCATTTCCTTTAATATCGGAACTGCGCATAAATCAAGAGTAAAGCGCGTTTCAGTTTCAAATGTGCGTATTCCTCTTTCGCATAATATTACATTCGGATTTCCGCCTGCAAGAATGTATTCCGCACTGTAAAGCAGCTCTGATACGGTATTCGCAAACCCGCGCTTAAGCAGAACAGGCTTTTTTATCTTTCCAAGCGCTCTTAAAAGTTCATAATTCTGCATATTACGCGCTCCTATCTGAAGCACATCAATGCTTTCAAACGATTCAAGCTGAGATACATCGGTTATTTCAGAAACAACCGGCAGTCCTGTCAGTGCGCGTGCTGAAGCAAGGAACTTGATTCCCTTTTCTCTCAGCCCGCTGAAAGCATAAGGCGAGGTACGCGGCTTGAATGCTCCTCCGCGTAAAATACGAGCGCCGGCTTCTTTTACTTTCTCAGCTGTCAGCAACAGCGTTTCGCGATCATCAACGGTACATGGACCGGCAATGACGGTAAAACCACCATCGCCGATAGCTGTATTCCCGATTCGCACAACGGTATCCTGAGGGTGGTTATCACGCTTTGACAGTATCAGTTCATTTTCTATGATCATTTTATAATGAAATGCTTCGGCATTCCGTTTACATATTCCAGATTTACTTCTCCGGCAATCAAAGGAAGCAGATATTTAACGCATGTATCGGTTACATTGCTTCCATCCGGTGTTATAAATTCGGCGGGTACTTTTTTTATTTTGTTTGCGACCTCTTCAATTCCAATTAGCTTTGTAACGCATGAATATTTATCTCCCTGCGTTCTGACTAATGCAACAAATTTGCCTGTTTCGCCTTTTATTCCCGCGGCGGCCGCCGTGCGTCCGACCAGGACAGCCTCGGTTATATCGGTAAGCGACGCTATATGAGAAGCGCAGCGCTGCAAAAGGTTGAATTCTATGGATCTTACTTTACAGCCGATACGTTCCCGTACAATCATTTCAAGCGTTTTTCCGGTGCCTGAAAGATATTTGTGCCCGAAAGCATCCTTCATTTCACCGCGTTCCTGTGCGGAAATATACTTGCCGTCTTTATCGCGTATTCCTTCGGAAACCGCGATGAGAACCGAATTTTTCTGTTTTAAAAGCAGCTCTGTCCTGTTTATGAAATTCTCCGTATCAAACGAAACCTCGGGAAGATAAACCAAATCGGGTGCATCAAGCGGATTTATCGCGCGAGGAAGCGCGGCGGCGGCGGTGAGCCATCCGGCGTCTCTTCCCATGATCTCGCAGATCACGACGGATTTAAGATCGTAAACCGGCAGGTCGCGGGCGATTTCTGAAATAGATGCGGCGATGAATTTAGCGGCCGAACCGTAACCGGGCGTATGATCCGTTCCGACAAGGTCGTTATCTATAGTCTTCGGAACTCCTACCGCATATAATTCTTTATGGTTTGCTTTGGCATATAACGAAAGCTTATATACCGTGTCCATCGAATCGTTTCCGCCGATATAAAACAAATATTTAATATCCAGCTCTTCAAAAATATCAAAAATCTTTTCATATAGAGGTCTTGATGCGGAGTCATGCGGATCGGGCAGCTTTTTACGGCACGAACCGAGCGCGGCCGATGGCGTCATTTCTAATTCATGAAGCTCTTTATCTGATGGCAGAATATCAAAAAGCGACGCGAAACGTCTGGCGAGTATACCGTCGATTCCGTTTTTAGCTCCGTATAGCATCCCGATCCTGCCGCTTTCGATGCAACCGCGTATTACCCCAGAAAGTGTCGCGTTAATTGCGGCAGTTGGTCCACCCGATTGTCCGACAACGGCATTGTGTTTTATTATATTATCCATGTCTGCTCCTGCTTTTACCTGTTGGACGAGTATATGTTGTCATTGTTCCTGCACTATCTGAGCCAGGTCATAAGGCGTTTCCTGATATACGAAATAATTCAGCCAATTGGCAAAGAGAAGGTGTGCATGTGATCTCCATCTGTTCAAAGGACGTTTTGCGGGATCGTCATCGGGAAAATAATTATATGGCATTTCTATGTCAAGCCCCTTATCTCTGTCGCGAAAGTATTCTTTCATAAGAGTGTCATAATCATACTCCACATGACCGGTAATGAAAACGTTCCTTCGGCTCTTTGAAGCCACAAGAAAAACGCCGGCCTTATCCGAATAGCTCAACAGCTCCACCTTCGGGCAATTGAGAATATCTTCGGCGGAAACAAATGAATGGCGCGAATGCGGCGCAAGGAACACCTCGTCAAAGCCCTTTACAAGATCGTGAGAAGGATTTACCAAAGCGTGTTCAAATACACCGAACACCTTCTTTTCCGCCGGATATTTATTTATGCCGTAGTTGAAATACAACCCGGCCTGAGCACCCCAGCATATATACATCGTAGAATGAACGTTCTTCTTTGACCAGCGCATCATATCACAAAGCTCGTCCCAATAATCAACTTGCTCAAATTCAAGATTTTCAACCGGAGCGCCTGTTATTATCATGCCGTCAAATTTTTCGTTTTTTATATCGTCAAAGCTCTTATAAAAGCTGTCAAGATGAGAAGAAGGTGTATTTTTCGATATATGAGTATTCATTTTCAACAGAGTGATGTCGATCTGAATCGGTGTGTTCGATAAAAGCCGGAACAGCTGAGTCTCTGTCACGACCTTTGTCGGCATCAAGTTTAAAATCACAATACGCAGAGGACGGATATCCTGATGCTGCGCACGGTTTTCATTCATTGTAAATATATTTTCGTGTTCAAGAATCTCACGCGCGGGAAGCGCGTTTGGAATTTTAATCGGCATTATCGTTATTCTCCATTTTCGCTTTTATCTCGCCGTCATTTTTTAATGCTTTTATTATTGCGTCGAGCTCGTCCGGTTCAAACACATATTTAGCGCCGCAGAAATAACACTCCGCGGTCTGCGGCTTGTTTTCCGCACGCATTTCAAGAAGCTCGTCATTTCCCAATGAACCGAGAGCGGCGGCATATCTTTCTTTTGAACAATCACAAATATAATCGACTTCTATTTCGTCGAATATGTCGAACTCCATTCCTGCAAGGGCAAGCTCTGCTATTTCCGTATTCGTCTTTCCCTCTGAGATCAGCTGAGTCACAGGCTTAAGCGATGAAATATTTTTTTCCACTATATCGGCAGTAGAATCGTCTGCGCCGGGTAAGAGCTGAATGATAAATCCTCCGGCGGCGGCGACGCTTCTGTCACGTCCGACAAGCACGCCGAGAGCGCAGACCGACGGGGTTTGTTCGCTTGAAGCAAAATACTGGGTGATATCCTCTGCGATTTCTCCAGATACAAGCCGCGACATACCGATATACGGCTCTCCGAAGCCCATATCCTTTATAACATACATGGTTCCGGATCCAACAGCTCCGCCAACATCAAGCTTTCCGTTCTGTTTTAAAGGGAGATCGACATTCGGATTAATTATATATCCTTTGACATTTCCCATGTAATCGCCGACGCATACGATTTTTCCGGCAGGACCGTCGCCGTTTATTTGCAGAGTAAGCGTGTTTTCTTTGTCTTTTAAAAGGCAGCTCATCAGAGCGCAGCCAGAAAGCGCACGTCCAAGCGCCGCGCAGGCTGTCGGTGTGAGAGAATGTATCTGCCTTGCTTTTTCCGCTATTCCTGTTGAATTAATAATAAGAATTCTTACGGCTCCGTCACGAGTAACGGCTCTTGTGAGTTTGTTCATGTTTTTATTGCAGCCTTGTCTGTTTTTTTGCGACGAAAATAAGTCTTTCGGGTTTTTCTTCTCCGCGGAGAGGAAATATATCCGCGTCGCTCTTTATATGTGTAATTTCAAATCCGGTTTCGGAAAGAAGCTTCTCAACTGTTTTCGGGCTGTGATACTTCTGCCTGTGCGATTCGGTCATTTTTTTATAAATGCCGTCTCCGCATTTTGCAAATATAGTAAGGTCAAATGTGCAGGTACGTCTTTTCGGCCGGAAATTATTTTCCCATACGCAGTATACATCTCCATAATCGAGAGCAAACACATTGTTTCCGTATATGCTTTCATATCTGTAGAGAGTATTGATGTCGAAAATAAAAATGCCTCCGGGGCAAAGCGCGGAATTCACGCATTGGAAAGCGGAGCGAAGCTCTTTATATGAGGTTAAGTAATTCAGTGAATCATAACAACAGACAGCCGCTTCATACCTGCGTGATGTGCAAAAGGAGCGCATATCCTGCTTTGTAAAGAATATCCCCTCGTCTTCCGTTTTTGCGGAAGCGACAGCAAGCATATCTTCGGATATATCTATTCCGAGTACGGAAAAGCCCTCTGAACGCAGTCTCAGCGTCATTTCGCCTGTTCCGCACGCAAGATCGAGCAATCCGCATCCGGGAATATCGCCGAATTCCTCGCGAAACATATGGCAAATAAATTTTATGTAAGAATTATATTCCGCTCCGTCATTAAGAACATCATAGCAGGAGGCAAGAGTCGTGTATTGATTATAAACAGCCATTTTATTCTTTATCACCGTTTTTGCTTTGACTGTTATCGTTTCCGCAGTTATCTTCTTCAGAAAGGCGTTCTAAAACAGTGCGGTATCCGTCGCTTCCGTATTTAAGGCAACGGTTTACGCGGCTTATTGTGGCGGAGGAAAGACCGGTTTGTAAAGCAATATCGCTGTATATCACGTTTTCACTGAGCATTTTCGCCGCTTTCAACCGTTTTGACATTTCCTTAATTTCGGCGACGGTGCATAAATCCTCAAAAAAATTATAACATTCCTCGATGTTGTCAAGAGTGAGAATTGCCTTGAACATACAGTCGACATCGCTGTCTTTAATCTTTGAATTCATCTTTCAAACGCGCCTTTCCGATTTATATAAATATCTGTTATATATTTGCCGTTTAAAATAACGCGGCCGCCGCCGGAAAAAGGCGGCGGCCGATAATTTTAAAATCTTGCCCTGTCGGCCCAAAGCCCGAGCGCGGGATTGGAGATATAGTATATTCTCTCGCCGTTTTCCAGAGTGTTATATCCGTCCGTAAGCTTTTCGGGATCGTACATTCTGATTGCTTCTTCATACGGAATATAGTCAAAGCAGGCTCCGCGCACTTCTTTTTCGGTCAGATACCGCGTGCAGTAGGTAATGGAAAAACGGCCATCAGAGGAACCGTGTATAAGATGAGCGGCAGCGGAAAGATTACCGCGTAAGTCCTCGTTTTCTTCAACGAGCGTAAGTATTTTTTCGCGTCCGCAATAGCCGTATTTCCGGATCAGTTTATCAATATTAGCGTCTTCGCCGAATTTATCGACTCCGGGAGCGAGAACGATAAGCTCTCCTCCGTCAGCTATCGCCATACGGGTACGGTATACGCTCTTGTTTCCGAGCCATGTGCTTTTAAATTCCTTATCGTCGAGCATTACCACCACTTTTTTAAACGGCTCGTCGACGAATTTCAGATTCTTGCGCTGGCTGAGAGCGACAGCTTCTTCAAAATATTTTCTTTCACGTCCGACGAACAGACCATGAATTTTTATATTGCCTTCAGGCGCCGTGGTCACGGTCAAAACATACTTCAGCGGAATTTCGGACAGAAAATGTTCTTCCGCATAATCGAAAACCTTTCTTACAGGGGAATGATCCTTTCCCATTATACGCTCCATGCCGTAAAAGGCCCCAAGCATATGAGAGGAATTGATCATATCGCTTCCGCCTATTCCGACAAAGATATTCTTGTTACGGTTGGCCATTCCGACAACCTCGTGAGGTACGACCTGTCCGATAGACAGGATGAGATCGTATGAACTGTCTAAAAGACGGCGGTTCACCTCGACAGCTATCGGAGTTTTAATAAGCCCTTCAGAAACTTCTTCGATAAACTTGCCGGGGACTTCTCCGATTTTGGCAATATCGGTGTGCCAGTTGTGATATATAAATTTTTCGAAAGGAATGTCTCCGTACATAGCGCAGACCTCATCCCTCGTCATTGCTACATGCGTTCCGAGAGCGGGAAGAATGTCTATATCACAGCTGTCCTTCAGCAAATCGTAATATATTTTTGTAATTTTTCCGGCTCCGGAATGAAAACGGGTATAATCCGGCGGAATAATCAGTACTTTCTTAAGTTCACCTTTTGACGATGAAAGCGAACGGGCAAGCTCATTTTTCAGCTGTGTGTCGCTTATGCCATCGTCGGTTTCCGCATACACGGAAAAGCCGAAGCTTGACAAATCCATTTTACTATTTCCTTTTCTTTTCTTGAAAAACACGGATGAGTCCGTCAGACAACATATGTGGAAGCGGAGGTATTTCCGCCTTCTCCGGTCCAGTTGGTATGATAGAATTCGCCTCTTTTGCGGTCGGTGCGTTCATAAGTATGAGCGCCAAAATAGTCGCGTTGCGCCTGAAGCAGGTTAGCGGGAAGCCTTTCCGTGCGGTAACCGTCGTAATAATTAAGCGCTGTCATCATAGCCGGAACCGGTATGCCGTTCATAACCGCAGCAGCGCATACGCGGCGCCATCCGTCTTGGGAAGCATCGATAATATTCTTGAAGTACGGATCAAGCAGAAGATTTGTAAGCTCCGGATTCTTGTCAAACGCTTTCTTTATTTCGCCGAGGAAAACGCTTCTGATAATGCATCCGCCTCTCCACATGAGAGCTATGCCGCCGTAATTAAGATTCCAGCCGTATGTCTTGGCAGCGGCGCGCATAAGGGTATATCCCTGGGCATATGAAACAATTTTCGCGGCGAAAAGCGCGCGGCGAATATCATTAATGAACGCGGCTCTGTCGCCTTTGAATGCGGGCTTTGGACCGGTGAGAATTTTAGAAGCGGCGACTCTTTCTTCTTTGAGCGCGGACAGGCAGCGGGCAAATACAGCTTCTCCGATAAGAGTCAGCGGGATACCTTCATCAAGAGCGGCGATTGCAGTCCACTTGCCGGTGCCCTTTTGTCCGGCGGTGTCAAGTATATAATTTACAACATATTCGCCGTTTTCATCCTTTAAAGCGAGTATGTCGCGCGTGATTTCGATCAGATAGCTGTCAAGCTCCGCCTTGTTCCATTCGGCAAAAACATCATGCATTTCGTCAGGGGTCATTCCGAGATAATCACGCATGAGCTGATATGCCTCGCATATGAGCTGCATATCGCCATACTCGATTCCGTTATGAACCATTTTTACAAAATGTCCTGCTCCGCCTTCTCCTACCCAGTCGCAGCACGGAGAACCGTCTTCAACTTTGGCACAGATCGCCTGTAATATCGGCTTTACATAAGGCCATGCGGCGGGAGATCCGCCGGGCATCATGCTCGGGCCCTTGAGAGCGCCCTCTTCTCCTCCGGATACTCCGGTGCCTATATAAAGCATTCCTTTTGATTCAACATATTGACAGCGGCGTATTGTATCCGGAAAATGGCTGTTTCCGCCGTCTATTATGATATCTCCGGCTTCGAGATGCGGGATGAGCTTTTCAATAAAATCGTCAACGGGCTGTCCGGCCTTGACCATAATCATGACTTTCCGCGGCTTTGCAAGGTTTTCACAAAGCTCTTCGATCGAATATGCTCCGATTATGTTCTTGCCTTTTGCGCGGCCTTCGACGAAATTAGTGACTTTTTCCGTTGTGCGGTTATATACCGCGACCGTAAAGCCCTTAGATTCCATATTCATTACGAGGTTTTCGCCCATTACCGCGAGTCCAATGAGTCCGATATCAGCTTTTTTCATATATTATAACTCCTGTTATTATTAACTTTTGTATTGAATCCGGGATCACAGCTCGTGAATGAGCTTGAGCGCGTTTTTATAATAAAGCTTGTCAAGAATTTCTTTATTGAGTCTTCCCTTTATCGTTTCAATAAATTCCTGATGAACATTGTCAAAATAATCGCGGGCATAACATATCCTGTCCTGATATTGCGTCAGGAATTCGACTGCGAAATCCGGATCTCTGGCAAGAGCGTTGCATCCGCTTCCGGCAGACCAGTCACAATAAAGGTTGGGGTATTTATCGAGCATTTGAATAAGCTTTCCGCCGGGAGAGACTTTTCCATTAGGATACGCTCCGTCCTTTGCCGGGTCATATCCGCCGGATATATGAGCCCAAAAGCCGGGCGCATGGCCGAGGAAGTTGGTGTCCGGGCATGCGGCAACCGCGCGCTCAAACGCTTCAATTCCGCCGCCGTACCAGTAATTCGGGCGGGGATACTTTACGGAGCAGTTAAATTCGTAGTCGATGTGTACGGTAACGGGAAGCCCCTTCTCACCGCAGAAACGATACATTCTTATCGCGTCGCAGTTGTCATACATCATTCTGATTTTTAATTCGCCGTAAGCCTTGACTCCGTAAAGATTGATTGCGGAATTAAGAGAGTCTATCGCATCCGGGCGGCGCGGATCCGGCGCATATCCGAGGATAAAACGGTCGGGATATGTTTTCTTATAATATCTGCATCTCTCAAACGCGATCGGTCCGTATTCGATCATGGAATTGACATTTACATTTTTATTATACGACGGATCGTATTCGCTCGACGGGCATTCCCAAGTAAGGATCCATGTTTTGTCGATCCCGTATTTGTCCATATTCTCAACGGTTTTATGTACGTTATAGCCGTACCAATCCGCGTGATTATGTACATCGATAATCATTGTTTTATTACCAATACCTTTCCGAACAAAATTTTTCAAGTTATATTATATTATCAAACGGCCGGTATGTCAAGGGGTTTGAAATTTGTTGTCAAGTCACTTCGCCGATTATTTCATCCGTCATCTTTGGGGGGCTGTCCGAAAATTCAAGCGCGTTTAAAAATTCATCGCCTGCTTCCTTCAAAGTTTCGGGACGGCATGTATGTAAATAAGCGACTGGTTCGCCTTGCTTTACCCGATCGCACGTCTTTTTAGTTAGAATGATTCCGGCGGAATAATCGATTTTATCTTCTTTTTTAACTCGTCCCGCTCCGAGCATCATCGCGGCAGTGCCGATTTTTTCAGTATCCATTTTTTTTATATACCCACAGCTCTTTGAACGAAGCTGATATACAACACCGGCATGAGGCATAAGAGAATAATCGTTTAATACGCGCGCGTCTCCCCCCTGTGCGGATATCATCTCCGCGAATTTTTTCGCTGCGCTTCCGTTTTCCACGGCTCTTCCGGCTTTCCGACGCGCGTCCGAAAGCGATATATTCAAGGACAGAGCAATCATTCTCGCGGCAAGTTCCAATGACACATCGTAAAGCTCCCCCTTAAGTCTGTTGTTCAGTACCTCGCACGCTTCTATAACTTCAAGCGAATTGCCTATCGCATATCCGAGAGGCTTGTCCATATCCGTTATAATGGCGATCGTTTTTCTGCCCGCGCCCTTCCCGATTTCAACCATTTGTTCGGCAAGAAGGCGCGCTTGGGCGGCGGTCTTCATGAATGCACCGCTCCCGGCCTTTACATCAAGCACAATGCTATTGCTGCCGGCGGCAAGCTTTTTGCTCATGATGCTCGACGCAATAAGAGGTATACAGCTGACTGTCGCGGTTACATCGCGCAAAGCATACAGCTTTTTATCGGCCGGTGCAAAATCGCCGCTTTGCCCTGTGACGCATAATCCGATCTTTCTTACACAGCTATAAAATTCGTCAGCGGACAGAGAGGTGGAAAAGCCGGGGATAGAATCGAGCTTGTCAACTGTGCCGCCGGTATGCCCGAGTCCTCTTCCTGACATCTTTGCCACGGTCGTTCCGCAGGCGGCCGCAACAGGTGCCGCGATAAGCGTCGTTTTATCTCCGACGCCGCCGGTACTGTGCTTGTCAACCGTATTTTCAAACATGCTCAGATCAACCTTGTCCCCTGAGTCGGCCATTTCCATCGTCAGGCGTAAAGTCTCTTTTTTCGTCATTGAACGTATATAAATCGCCATCAAAAGAGCGGACGCCTGATAATCCGGTATCTCACCGGACGTATAACCGTGTACAAAATAGCTTATTTCATCGTCGGAAAGCTCTCCGCCGTCACGTTTTTTTGCAATTATATCATACATTCTCATTTTAACAAGCCTCCGTTGAAGCTTTCGGGCATAAGCTCCCCGAGCGTAAAACTTTTAAACTTCGAGCCGTCATATAGATAAAATAAAAAATCCGGACTGCAGAATTCTGTAAACGCCTGTCGGCACATACCGCAGGGAGCGCAAAAGTCGGTTATTATCCCGTTTATGCCTCCTACGACCGATGCAGCCATGAATTTTTTTCGGCCTTCGCTGACGGCCTTATATAAAGCCACTCTCTCGGCACATACCGTAACGGGATAAGACGCATTTTCTATATTGCAGCCTGTTATTATTTCTCCGTCGGAGCAGATAATAGCCGCTCCGACATTAAAGCCGGAATACGGAGCATATGATTTTTTTAATGCATCAACCGCCGCGCGAACAAGTGTTTCGGCTGAAAACTCTTTTTTTAGCATATATTCATAAACACCTTCTGTTATTAAAAAGCAATTAAATAATCCTTGTTTTATAAGAAATAATAGCACACATACAGAACCTTTTTTCTCTTTAACGGTAATTATTTAATTGCTGAGTTAACTATTATTTTAACGCATTAACATTCAGTGCATTCCCAAAGCGTCAGCGGCGATTATACCTATTTTATCAAAACCATATATGGTTTCCAAGTTAACGGAAGCGAGATTTTCGGCATAAACAAGAAGCGGAACTGCCTCGCGCGAGTGATCGGTGCTGGGCGTTTTTGGATCGCATCCATGGTCTGCGGTAATTATCAACAAGTCGCCGCTTTTAAGCTCAGACATAAATTTTCCAAGCCATAAATCAAAATTTGAAAGAGCGGATGCGTATCCGTCCGCGTCGTTTCTATGTCCGTAAAGCATATCAAAATCCACAAAATTAGCAAAGCATAATCCGTGAAAGCTGCGCTTGGCTATTTCCGATACGGCTTCCGCAACGCTTTTGTTACCTTTGACCGGGTAGCTTTGAGTTATTCCCTCGCCGGCGAATATATCGCCGATTTTTCCGACGCCTATGACGTCATAACCTGCCGCCGCGAGTTTGTCAAGCAAATATCCGCGCGTAGGTTTAACAGAATAATCATGCCTGTTCTGTGTGCGGACATAATCGGGATATTCACCGGTAAAAGGCCGTGCAATAACCCTCGCCACACGGTTTTCGCCGTCAAGATGAGCGCGTGCGATGCGGCATAGCTCATAAAGCCTTTCCGTACTGATCACGCTTTCGTGTGCGGCGATCTGAAAAACGCTGTCCGCGGATGTATATACTATCGGTTTTCCCGTTTCTATATGTTCTTTTCCGTATTCTTTTATAACTTCTGTTCCTGAATATGGGCGGTTGCACAGATAGCCGATTCCCCACTCGTCGGTTATTTTCTTCATTAACTCCTCGGGAAAACCGTTTGGATAAGTAGGAAACGGACGTTCTGAGATAATCCCGGCTATTTCAAAATGACCGACTGTCGTATCCTTGCCCTTTGAAAGCTCGAAGCATCTGCCGTATGACGCGACCGGTACCACAGCCCGGCGGCACCATCCGGCTCCTTCTATGTTGAATAAACCAAGTTTTCTTAAATTAGGGGCTTTTAGTATACCCGTTTCAGCAACGCTTTTCAGCGTATTGCTCCCTTCGTCGCCGAAATCCGCAGCGTCCGGCGCGTTCCCGATGCCAAGGCTGTCAAGCACAAATAAAAACACTCTTTCGTATTTCATATTATTTCCTTCCGTTTGTTTTTTAACGTTCTCGTATTAATATTTTAACATCAATATAATTACATAACATATTATCTTCCGCTTTAAATGGAAACAGCCGTATTCAAAGCTATAGTGATCATTTGGGTAAAGGTTTTCTGACGTTCCTCCGGAGTACATTCCTCGCCTGTAAACGGGCAGTCAGAAACTGTGCATATTGTCAGAGCACGTTTTCCGAAGCGCGAAGCCGTCATATAAAGTGCCGCACATTCCATTTCCACAGCCAATACTCCCATTTTGCGCCACTCTGACAGCTTTCCGGAATCGTCATAAAAGGTGTCGGACGAGAGAACACTTCCAACTGCGGGAGCTATTCCTTCCTCTTCCGCACATTTTACCGCGGCAGAAAGCAAGCCATAATCCGCGACAGGCGCAAATACGCCGGGAAGACTATACTGTGAACCGAACGATGAATTCGTACACGCTCCCATTGCGAATATAATATCCCTCAGCTTCAATGAATCAGAAAGGGCACCGGCCGATCCTACTCGGATAATATTATCAACTCCGTAATAATTATACAGCTCGTATGAATATATCCCGATAGACGGCATTCCCATTCCGCTCGCCATCACTGATACTTTTTTACCCTTGTATTCACCTGTATATCCCCTTACTCCCCTTATATCGTTGACTAGACGTGGCAATGTTAAAAATGTTTTAGCGATAAATTCGGAACGAAGCGGATCACCCGGCATGAGCACGGTCTTCGCGAAATCACCGATCTCGGCGGAAATATGAGGCGTTGACATTTATATACTTCCTTTCAAATATTATTTAGCGTCTATATCCAAATCTATATTCAGTTCCTTCACCGCTTTGACTATTCTGCTCGTTCCGAGCCTTGACGCGCCCAGAGCGATCATATCGCGCGCATCGTCAATGGATGATATGCCGCCGGCAGCTTTTATTTTTAAATGAGGCGCGACATGTGCTTTCATCAGCGCGATATCATCTCTAGTCGCTCCTCCTGTTGAAAATCCAGTCGAGGTTTTTATGAAATCAGCTCCGGATTGAGAAACAACCTCGCACATATTTATTTTTTCTTCTTCCGTAAGCAGGCATGTTTCAATTATTATTTTTAATATTCTTTCGCCGCATACAGATTTAATTTCTTTTATTTCTGTTATTATTTTATCATATTGGCGATTCTTTATCCAACCGATGTTCACTACGGAATCAATCTCATTTGCACCTTCGCGTATTGAAGCCTCCGCTTCGAAGCATTTTGACGATGAAAATGAATAACCGTTGGGGAATCCGATTACCGTACATACCGCGATCCTTCCGCAAAGGCACTCTTCGGCATATGAAACATATGACTGAGGAATACACACTGACGCGGTTTTATATTTAACCGCATCCAAACAGAGAGCTTTAATCTGATATGAAGTGGCAGCAGGTGAAAGCAGCGTATGATCCACCTTCGATAATATTGATTTTATTTCATTGTTGTTTATATTCATATTTTACAATACCTTTCGTTATACTGTTATTATTTTACAGATCCGCTTTAATTATAAAAATGTAATACTCACCGTTTAAAGAGAGAAAAGACTTTGATATATGTGCTTTTCTCTCTTATAAAACATGAATTATTAAATTGCCGTTTTAATAACAGCTCTTTTTGTTTATAAGACACGGTATTATCTGATGCTATAAAATATACTTCGTCGCTTATCTTTAAAATTTAATAACATATAAGTAATCAATACTTCATTTATAGTATATCAAATTTTAATATCAATATCAAGTATTAAATATTTCCCGACAATTATTATAATGGCATTAAATATGCTGTGTCATATTATTAAGAAAAGTCAATAATAAGTGTTTCTTCTCTTTATTAGCTGTAACTAAAGTTATTCAGCTATTTTGTTTTTAGCTCTAAGCTTTAGCTGACGATTTAATACTCATCTTTAAGAAAAGCGTTTTTGACCAGCCATTTTGCAACGCCATCATCTGTATTGCCTGATATTACATCGGTCGAATGAGCCTTGAGTTCTGTCACCGCATTTGCCACGGCATAACATTCATCCCCGGCTTTAAACAGTGAAATGTCGTTGTGATTATCTCCGAAGGTAACTACTTTGTCAAATTTATATTCGTGACGAAGATATTCGACAGCACTGTATTTGGATGCTTTTGCAGAACATACCTCCATATACCACAAGCCCAGATCGTAAATATCTTTATAGTATATGATATTCATATTTCCCGCCGCTCTCAGTTCATTAACAACCGGATCAAGCTTTTCGCGTTTGTCGCATACAGAAAAATATATAATATTACGATTGCTGTCTTGAGCTTCGGCAAAGGAACCAAGCTTTTCAAATGGTTTGGCGTATTTTCTGACGCGTTCGTCATAAAACGTTCTTGATTGAGGAGTACTCAATTTTGTATAACAAGCAGATAGCATTTCGTTCTTTAAAGAATATATAAATCCCGACAGATCATATTTCACTGCTGCATTTATAAGCTTTTCAAGCGAATCTCCTATAATTGAATGCGAATAAACATATTTATTCGATCTCATATCGTAGAGACATGCTCCGTTCATTAATACGGCAGGAACATTTACTTCAGCACCGGCGAAAATGATCTTTACGGTTTCACGCGTTCTCGCAGTGGCTATACTGAAATAACCTCCTGAGTCCATGAGATTGTTTATTACGCTTTTTGTATATTCCGACAATTCGGCATTATTGTTCAAAAGCGTTCCGTCAAGATCGGATATAAACAGGGTTTTCATATTCACTCCTTATTAGCTCATTATAAAACCGCAATTAATTATGTTTAACAGATTAAATGTTTATTATATTAAAAGCTATTTTAAATATATGCGATGTATATTTCATTGCGGATTTAAGTATTTATACAAAAAAACACCAATCTGGTTTACGACCAAAAGGCTCTGATTGCCCGAGGTGGTTCAAACCAATAATTGATGCTTATTTATTATAGATCATAATGTATAATAAGTCAATAATAATTATATGACATATTAAAAAGAAATAGGTTCTTGACAAAATTTCATTGGATAGAAATCTACAGAAGAGAAAGAAAGATACCTGATGCGGGAAAAAGATCGTCTATGGTTACGCTGACAAAAGAAATCCGAACAAATACCCGTATGGGTCTAAGTTCGGATTTAATGGTGGGCCTTCAGGGACTCGAACCCCGGACCAACCGGTTATGAGCCGGTAGCTCTAACCAACTGAGCTAAAGGCCCTTCTTTATTAAGAAGGTGCTGTATAAGACAGCTTTGATATTATACCAACTGACGCACAATTTGTCAATAGTAAATTTTAATTTTTCTATATTTGCCGTCCGGATATCCGGGCGGCAAATATTACGATAATCAATATTACTTGAGTTCGACTTCTGCGCCTGCAGCAGTAAGCTTTGCTTTGATGTCTTCTGCTTCGTTCTTCGGAATGTTTTCCTTAACGCTCTTCGGAGCGCCTTCGACAAGATCCTTCGCTTCCTTAAGGCCGAGACCGGTGATCTCACGGATTACTTTGATAACATCAAGCTTTTTAGCGCCGAATGCTTTGAGTATTACAGTGAATTCCGTCTTTTCTTCAGCAGCGGGAGCAGCAGCTCCAGCAGCGGCAGAAGCGCCGACAGCGGCAACAGGAGCGGCAGAAACGCCGAATTCAGCTTCAAGAGCTTTTACGAGTTCGGAAAGTTCAAGAATGGTAAGTGTTTTGATTTCATCTAAGATGTTAGTGATTTTTTCGGATGCCATTTTAATTTCCTCCATTGCATTGTGTTTAATAATTTTTCTTTTGGCTTATTTCAGCTAAAAGACGGCATATAATTTATTAATTTATGCCGGTGTTTTTTGTTTTGAGTTATGCTTGCGCTTCTGCGGGCGCAGCTTCTGCAGGAGCAGCTTCGGCCGAAGCCGATGCTTCATTTTCTTTATCAATCTTAGCCTGAAGAACATAGGCAAGACCATAGAGAGAAGACTGTAGACTGCCGAGCAATTTTGCGATAAGCATTTCCTTGGGCGGGATAGCTGCAAGTTCCTTTACGCCGTCGGCGTCGATGACTTCGCCTTCAACATAACCTGCTTTGATTTCATAATCCTTGTGACTATCAGCGAATTTTGAAATAATCTTCGCGGCAATAACAGGATCTTTTTCCGATATTGCGATTGCCGTCATTCCGTTAAGCTGAGAATCCATTGCTTCATATCCGACATTGTTAAAAGCAAAACGAAGCATCGTGTTCTTTATTACTTTATAATCCACACCTGCTTCACGAAGCTCCTTGCGAAGCTTTGTGTCGTCTTCAACAGTTGTTTTGTAATAGTTAACAACAACGCCCGCCGGGGATGCTTTCAGCTGTTCTGTCAGCTTTGAAAGAACTTCCTGCTTATTGGCGAGAATTTTTGCACTTGGCATTTTGTGGTTCACCTCCGGGTTGTTTTTTAGGTAAAAAAAGTCCCTTTGCCATACCGACAAAGGGACACAATTAACCGATAGTTAAATGAGCTCTTCCTCGGCAGGCTGTTTAAAAAAGCGGAACGCTTTTACCTGCTGTCTTAGGTAACTTAAATATTGTAACACGATTATTCCATCGTGTCAATAGTTGATATCAACAATCAACCAAGTTTAGCATAATTAATTTTTATGCCAGGACCCATCGTCGAAGCGATGACGCAACTTTTTATATACTGACCTTTTGATGACGCAGGCTTCGCTTTGATTATCGCGCCTAAAAGCATATCAAAATTTTCTGAGAGCTTGTTAGCGCCGAATGAAGCTTTTCCAATCGGGCAGTGAATAATATTTGTTTTATCAAGACGATATTCGATCTTACCGGCTTTGGCTTCTTTTACAGCCTTCGCGACATCCGGTGTGACTGTTCCGGCCTTAGGGTTCGGCATGAGTCCCTTCGGACCGAGAATTTTACCAAGGCGTCCAATAACGCCCATCATGTCCGGAGAAGCGATGACTACGTCAAACTCGAACCAGTTTTCCTGTTGGATCTTTGCGACCATATCTTCAGCACCGACATAATCAGCTCCTGCTTCCGCCGCGGCGGTAGCTTTGTCGCCTTTTGCGAAAACGAGAGTACGAACCTTTTTACCTGTTCCGTTGGGAAGGACAACAGCGCCTCTGACTTGTTGATCAGCATGACGTGAATCCACTCCGAGACGAACATGAACTTCAATTGTCTCGTCAAATTTAGCCTTTGCCGTTTTGCATACGGTATCAAATGCTTCAGTCGTGTCGTAAAGCTTTGTTTTATCGAAAGATTCTGCGCTTGCTTTATACTTTTTGCCTCTTTGCATCTTCTTACTCCTCCCCTAATTATTCTTCGACGGTCACGCCCATGCTGCGGGCAGTACCGGCGACCATGCTCATTGCAGTTTCAAGAGACGCGGCGTTAAGGTCGGGCATTTTCTGCTCGGCGATCTTCTTGAGCTGTTCTTTTGTGAGTTTTGCGACCTTTGTCTTATTAGGAGTAGCGGATGCGGTTTCGATTCCGCAAGCCTTCTTTATAAGAACGGCGGCAGGCGGGGTTTTGGTAATGAAAGAGAAAGTTCTGTCAGCGTAAATTGTAATGACAACAGGAATTATAAGCCCGATGTCAGCCTTAGTGCGCTCATTGAATTCTTTTGTAAAATTGGGGATGCTCACGCCATGTTGGCCAAGAGCGGGACCGACGGGTGGTCCAGGCATTGCCTTGCCGGCCGGGAGCTGCAGCTTTACGAAAGCCGTAATTTTCTTTGCCATTTTGTTTTCCTCCGTGTGGTATTGATTTCGGGATTTCTCCCTCCCACTTTGCGTTACGTTCAATATTTTATAAACGCATACGCTTTATTGAACGCGAAATTTCGCGGCAATAAACTTATCTGTTAATCATAATTGTCGATTTTCTCGACCCATGATGTATCAAGCTCTATCGGCGTATTGCGCCCATGGAGCGATGCGGTGACTTTAACTCGTTTGAAATCAGGCGATATCTCATCGACCACAGCACTGGTGATATGAGCGGCAAGCGGTCCCTGTATTACGCGAACAAAATCTCCGACTTTGAAACTCAAGCTGACTGAAGTCGTGTCAACTCCGAGTGCCTCCACTTCATCATCGCGAAGCATAACCGGCTGTGATCCTGGACCGACGAAACCGGTGACACCGCTTGTGTTCCGCACAACGTGCCAGCTTTCGTCGTTCATTATCATCTTCACGAGAACATAGCTCGGAAAGAGCTTCCGTTCTTCAACTTTATCTATCGAGGGATCGACTATCTTCTCGATCGGAATTTTAACCGATTGGATCAAATGAGACAATTTTCTGTTTTCAACAATCTTTTCGAGATTTGCCGCCACTCGATTCTCATAACCGGAATAAGTATGAACGACATACCAATGCGGTGTTTCGTTATCTTGAAGCATTTTTATCTCCTGTAATCAGCTAATCTTCCCAAGTAACAGAATAAGCTCGGTCAAGCCTAAATCGAGAAGGCCGACAACGAGTCCAACTCCAACTATTGCAACCAGTACGACACCAGTACTTTTAATGACATCTTTTTTCGGATACCATACGACCTTTTTCATTTCGCTCTTATAATCTCTGAAAAAGCCGGATATCCTTTTGCCTAGTTTCTTCCAGAACGCGGAGAACTTGTTTCCTTGAGCATCACTTTTTTTAACAGATTTTTTATCAGCTTTTTTTTCAGAAACGCTTGTAACAACTCCGGTTGTGTCTTCTGTCGGAATCTTTTCGTCTGCCATAATCATTATCCTTTCATATATTATAATAATCGGTTCGTATAATGCGCGGTAGATTACTTGGATTCCTTATGCATTGTGTGTTTGCGGCAGAAACGGCAGTATTTATTCATTTCGATTCTGTCAGGTGTGTTTTTCTTATTCTTTGTTGTGTCATAATTCCTCTGTTTGCACTCCGAGCATACAAGAGTGATTTTGACTCTGTTTTCAGCAGCCATTTTCGGCACCTCCGTTTATTTCAATACAATTCGTACCTTCCTCAATAAAGGCAAAGATAAATACAAGCTAAAACGACAAATATAATTTGCCATAAAAAAAGACCTTCAAGAGGTAAATATAATATAACACAATATAATAACTTTGTCAATATTTATTTATAAAAAATTCCCGCCATTTATATCGGCGGGAATTTTCTTCTTACAATAATATGTTATTTTGATTTTTTAGCGGCAATAATGCCTGCGCAGGATGCAAAAGCGAGAAGCGCAAATATAACAAGCCCGGTATCACCGGTTTTGGGTGTTTCAGTGGAAGTGTCGTCAGGCTTTTCAATAGCCTTGGAAGCATCGGCAAAAACATAATTTGTAGCACCGTCAACTGTAGAGAAAAAAGCGCCGTCAGAAACAGTCGTCCAATACGAAATTTCTGTCGCTTTTCCGTTGACTACAGCAAAAAGTTTAGAGCCTGCGGAAGGATTGGCAACGCGGATAGGTGAGTTTACTGCCGCGCCGGCAACCTTATATTCCTTGTCTACTTTATTGAAAAGAGTGGCATTTTCATTTACTTCAACAGGTTTAAAAGCATAATCGGTAGCTTTAAAATTGGTTGCGTCTGCGTGATTGATTGCAACTGAATAAGCAGGTTCAACCACTGTGCCTTTGGCGTCAAGGGCGGCAATGGTCGCGCCCTGATCTATAAGAGTTAATGTTCCTGTAAACGCGGAAGCCTGTCCGGTTCCGGCTATTTTATTAATAGTTGCGCCTTCTTTAGCGATTATAGTCAAGTTATTGCTTACATTTCCCAATCCGCCCCATATGGTGCCAGGATTGAAGTTCTTTCCTACAACAAATACTGTTTCGACATCTTGAGCGACTCCGCTATTGCCATTATAGGAAACAAACGAGTGCGCAAACGCGCCGGTTGCATACATTTCCATCGTTCCGGTGCAGTAAATATAGGAACCGGAGCAATTTGAGAAAGTAACAGTGTCTTCAGCAACAAAATTACCTTGGAACGCGTCGAACATCACACGGATTCCGCCGCAATCAATTTCAAGATTTCTGTATATTGTGCTGTCATAATTATTGAATTGAATGGAATTTGCAAAAGTTATTTTCCCGCCGTCGCCGGTGACTATTATGGTATTATCATGACGCGGAAGGTTGATAGTGGTTTTCAACCATTCATCTGTGTAAATGGTTTTTCCTGATTCGTCCGTTTTTACTGTTCCGTCGTCGTTTTTTTCGGCAACTTTATCAGTAAAGACTGCATCGCCGGCGACATCTCCGGTTATTGTAATGGTACCGCCAGTTTTTGATAGCGCATTATATGCGCTGACAAGATTGTTGAATGGTTTTGCTTTGGTACCATCTCCGTCTGTTCCGGCTGTTCCGTCTACATATACAATTTGATCAGCCGCAAAAGCATTGATGGAAGCTATCGCACAAAAACTAATGATCAAAGCAAACGCAAGAAACATTGATAAAACTTTTTTCATAATTTCCTCCAATTATTAGATTGTGGTAATTATAACACATTATTAAATGATATTCAATACTTAATTTTATTTAAATAAAATTTTCGTATATTTATCTTTTATTTGATATTTGGAATTATGAGCTTCCGTGATTAACACTCCAATACATTATAAGTTTTATTATTTCGCAACTGATCTTTGCAGACAATCAGTCTTTCCAATACATTCCGGTCTATAATAAACAGCTTTTTAAATAATAATATCAACTCGCTTTTTACTTTATCGCCGCAGATACGTTCACCCGCGTCATCCGCGATCCTGTAATTTGATTCCGGTGTCACGCCAAGCAATTCCCATATCTTCCAGCATAGATCATGAAATAGAAAATACTGTTTCGCGGATTCCAGGAATAGTTCTTTTACAACGATATCATCCGTTTTGCAATATAAATCTGAAGCAAAAGCTTCCGCGGTATGCCAGCGGCTTTCCACTGTGTAACCGGCAAGGCAGTTTATCCATTCAGCAGTCTGATGTTTATCTGATCCGCCGTCGTCAAGCGCGTCCACGATTTCCCTTTCAAGCTTTATACCACCGCTATTTTCAAGCATAAATATCATATGTTCAATCAGCGCAGGTAAATCTAATTTTGGTTTCTCACTTGTGATAATAATAGCGCATATAAGAGAATCATACCACTTCCCGGTATAAAACAAGCCCGAGTCTGTATATCCGTCCGGTGTATGAGAAGGCTTTACTGACCAATGGTCGTGAGAATCTATACCATACAGAACATCGCCGTCTGTATCATATCCGGTTACAACATGCCAGTCCTCACCTATGCCATGCTTCATCAGAACAGGCATGCCGCAGTCAACCGAATATGAGATGCGTTTAAATAATTCGGTTTTACGCTCTGCCCGATCAATAATTTCATAATTATATCCGGCGGATTTCATCGCGAAATCGAGAGTGCCTGTCGTGCTTATTTGATCGAAGCTCCATAAAAGGCCGACACCGGTAACTGCTAAATAATAATGATACCGGCTGATATGAAGCCGATTTTCCATCGATTTATTTCCGCATCCGCCGCAATTATCGCATACGGAATGATTTCTACTGCAATAAATTGGAGTGTTACCGCTTGCAATTGTGTTGTTATCTGCTTTTTGTGCCGCAAGAATCGCTGATACAAACGCACAGATGAAGCCGTCGCTTTGCGCATCCACGGGATATTTTATTATGTTCTCGTTTATTTTTTTCATAATGTCTGTTTGTTTCCTGTCTGGCTTATATAATAATTAAATTATATGAAGCTCCGAAAATCTACTTAAAATACGGAATCACTTGTTTCTGCACTGATTATGACTTAAAAAGGTTATTCTGATCATCAAAACATTATTTTGTGTAAATAATTATAGCTTTCCTATAACATGTCCTATATTCTCCGCTGCTTTTAAATCCAGTTTTCTACAATACTCAAGTATAGATACAATCTTCATTCTTGTTTCATGATCTAGTAATTTACTGTCATTATCTCCCGTGACAAGAAAATGTACTTCCCACATTTTATCATGAATCTGGCTAAAAGCCGATACCGCTTCCTGTAAAGAGTTTTTACTCAAATATTCTTCACATTCGGTAAAAAAGGCTGCGGTGTAGCATCTTCTTTCAGCAAGATCAAATTTTTCGGGATTTATATAACGCATTTTGTCCTTTTTCCTGCGATAGTTATCATCATTTTCAATACGGGAAATCCATGTGTCCCACATATATTCACCGAAGCCGTAATCGTATGTATTTTTACCATTTGAAATAAGCATCTGATATCCGCGTTCAAGTGCTCTAATAACAATTTCCCGACGAGATCTTGGTTCCTCCAATCCGTCAATAAAAACCACAGCAAACAGATCATCAGTCCAATTATCATAAATACGGCTGTTTTTCATCATATCAAACGCCTTGCATGAGTTTCCTTTTGAAAAAGGATAAGCTCTGACTTTTTGCCCATTTTCTTCATATCCCATAACAAGCAAATATTTATTATCGTTGTACAGAAATATCATCGGTAAATCATTGTTGATATGCTCAACAAGTTCTTCTGTTTTTACTGTATTCATCACCAGACGGTATTTTATACCCTCCGCATTAAAGCAATCTTTAAGAGGCTCGCCGTTCCACAGTCCTGCTTTTAATATTCCGTGAGGTAGATCAAATAATAACCCGAAGCCTTCTCCCGATACTCCCATTTGAAAAAAATAATCCAGATCGTTCTCCCATGTACGGCCATGAGCCTGTAGCTTTCCAATACGCGGAGGCAGCCCCATAAAGGTTTTCAAAGCGCTTATCATAGCAGGGAATGCCATATCATGCGGACACATCGGGTTTTTATGTTTTTTTCGGACACCGCGTTCCGATATTATATGATTCGATGTGTAATTCATTTTCCCTCCTTTTGCTTTATAGCAGTAAAATAATTCATTTGATTATAACCCAACACTTTTTGCGCATCCTTTGGCGTTATGACGTTGCCCATATCAGGACGTGAAGGATCACGTTCGAAACCGTGAGCGGAAATGAAAGCCTCCACTGCTGCCATTTCTTCATAACTGGATTGTCCGTCGATTCCTGTAACAATCGCATAAAGACCACCTTTAAAATTGATAACCTTTAAGCCATCCGGAACCTTCGTATCTTCTCTGTATATATAAAGCCAGTGAAAACCGCCGGATTCTCCCCATATACCATCCCAGAACAGGTAATCACATGGGAAAACATTATTATCTGTCTGTTCATTCAAATAAAATAAAGTTTTCACTTCCAAACTCCCCAATGCCTGAAGAAACCATCCTGCAGTCCGGAATTCGGCATATTCTTACAGATTCCATATATACTCTCCTTTATTATTGCTTTTTTACTGGTTTGGATGAAAACATCCAGTTGACAGTTCACGCGTCATAAACTATGAATGAGCATTGCGATACTCATAAGTCAGGTACGCGATAAATCCCATCCGGAGAACATCCTGCGAAAATGTTCTCCGGATTTTAAAAAGCTCTTTTCTATAATTATAGAAGCTTTATGGGATTTATTTTCGAAACCCTGCTTAAACCATAATTTATATGGTTTTTGTAAACTTACACAATTTCAGAAATTTTTGCGAAAAACTCATCTTTTGTTTCGCATACTGTGAATACGCCGTTAAGAAATCCGAATACCTTGCCTTCGAGCTCGGGGCATTTGCTTGCACATTTACCAATGCATCCGGTAGTGTAGTCCTTCGTTTTTACCTTTCCCTTGAGCTCGGTCACGTCGAAGCCGGAGCATTTTTTACATACGCGTACTTTTTTCGGTTCAGCCATTTGATTGTCCTCCTTTTTCATTCTATGTAAAAACAGATATCGAGAATTACGTTCCCTTTGTCATCCGGGGTTGTAAAACGCGGGCAGGTATAACGCTCAAAAAACCAATAAGCTCCATTGTCGCTTTGAATGGCATGACCGTTTTCCATGAGTTTTCCCGAACATCTGCCTTCCTGCATATAGACCTCGCCCTTTGTCTCGTCTCCGTAAACCCAGCAAACGCCAAGTATCGACGCGGGAAAGTCGCGGTATTCAAAGCCTTCCGGGACTTCAGTTCCTTCAGGCGTAAAAATACCTATCCAATATTGAAACGGCTCGCCGTCTTTATGCCTCATCAGACCTATATAGGCGCCGCTGTCCTTAAATGTTTCACAGGTCTTCGTTTTGCATGCGCTTTCAATACTTTCAAACCAGCCGTTTTGAAACCATTCACCCCACTTATTGCCGAATCCGCCGTTAACACGGTCAGAATCACCGTATTTTTTTCCTATAAAACGCGTCGCCGGGATTTTTTGTGTGTAACACTTGATAATTTCCGCCATTTTGATCTGCCTCCTATATTTTTTTATTAATATTTGATTGTATAATATTCAATCAATATATTGCAGAATATTAAAAAACTTGCGATAATCCATTATAATCAAACCTTATAGGCTTAATTCCTATTAAAAACCGGATCATATATGTCTTTGTAAGCTCGTCGATTTCTTCAATGACACCCTCGCCAAAAGCTTTGTGCTTTACATTCGTGCCAACAGGTAATATTTTCATTGCGGACGGCTTATGCATTACAGTCTGTAAGGCATGCTCTTCCATAATATCCTCACTGATATGACCAATCCTGGTGATATGTTCATCATTGATATCAAACAGGAATCGGGATGGCGTTTTCATATAGCCACGGAAACCGAAGCCTTCGCTTTCGGTCATGTAAAGCTGCTTTTTCGCACGGGTCATGGCGACATAACAAAGCCGTCGTTCTTCTTCCAGAGCTTCCTCCCTCCTCTCTTCAAGGGAACGGGCGGATGGAAAGATCTTTTCTGAAAGTCCGGAGATAATGACAGTATGAAATTCCAACCCTTTTGAAATATGCGATGTCATGATTTTAACACTATCTTTTTTATCATCTTCCTCGATATCCCGTTGAAGTGACACATCCTACAAAAATGCCGAAAGAGTCAGCGGTTCACCATAATCGGCTTCCAACGCGACAATGGAACGCATTAGTTCGGATACATTATCAAGCCTGTCCATTTCACCGCTTTCACGGATGTATTGTTCATATCCGGTTTCAAATAACAATTTTTGTAGCAATTCGGATACTTGCGCGGTTTTGGCATATTCTTTCATATTCTCGATAATATGTATAAATTCCTTCGCGCCTGAGCCTTTAAATACCGAATTGTCAATATACTTTTGTAAAATATCATACATGGTTACATTATCCGCATCAGCTTGCGATTTTATAAATGCAAGCTTGTTTTTACCCATCTTACGGCGGGGTACGTTCACCACGCGTTTGAAAGACAGATCATCGCTGTATTCCACAAGCCGGAGATACGACAGCACATCTTTTATCTCCCTTCGCTCATAAAATCCTACACCGCCGAATACCACATACGGGATATTTTGTTTTAAAAATCCTTGTTCAATAAACCGCGAAACATAGGCGGAACGATATAGAACCGCAATATCGGAGTATTTACCGCCTTTTTTTACATGATCTTTAATTTTACCTGCGATATAACCGATCTCATCGGTATCGTTTTTACCATGATAATGCTCGACCGCCGCACCGCTTTCATTCTGCGTATGTAATTCCTTTTCAATACGGTTCTGGTTTTTGGCAATAAGGTCATTTGAAGCTTCCAAAATTTCTGGTGTCGATCGATAATTCTGATTGAGGAATATTGTTTTAAAATCAGCCTTTAGCGCCCCGATTTCGTGATCCGCGAAATATGACGGTGCTTCTCCGGAAAAATATTTACGGATATTATCTTCAAATTCCAATAAAACTTCCATACGTGAGCCGCGCCATTCGTAAATATTCTGATCGGGATCGCCCACAACAAAGAAATTCTGATGAAGGTCTGTCAATGTGCGGATAAGCTTGAATTCCTTCATGGTAATATCCTGAAATTCGTCTACCATCACATAATGCAGCCGCTTCTGCCATTTTTGCAGGATATCCTCATGCTTCTTGAATAAATATATCGTAAAATTGATAAGATCGAAGAAGTCCAGCCCAAAATACTTTTTCTGCTTTTCCATGTAACGAAATATAACTTTTTGACGCAAATCCTTTGGTTCCACCATGCCAATTTCATTACCCGGGACAGCCATGTAATTCATGTAATCGCCCAGATTCTTTTCGTATCGAATTTGGTCGATCATAAATTCAAAGGTAGCGGTATCCATTTTTATACCGAGTTCTTCATACACTTCTTCTAAAATACTTTTTTGATCGGTATTATCCAAAACAACAAAGCTTTCAGGATAAAATAATCGCCCGATGTCCTCACGTAAAACACGGGTGCAGAAAGAATGAAGCGTAGACACGAACGAAGTATCTATGCCGTCGCCAAGCAGCCGGCGCAGCCTGACTTTCATTTCGCGTGCAGCCTTGTTTGTGAAGGTTATGCAAAGAATGCCGGCAGGAGAAACTCCCAGCTCCTCTACAATATAAGCGTATCTAGCTGTCAGAGCACGTGTTTTGCCGCTGCCTGCGCCGGCAATGACACGGACATATCCTTCGGTTTGAATAACCGCTTGTTTTTGCTGTTCATTCAGGCTTGATATGATTTCATCTATATTCATGTTATTACATCACTTCGTTCGGTGTCTATAAAAACGGCAATTATAGAAGTTTATATAAGAGAGAAAAGTCCATATACCAAAGCCTTTTCTCACTTTAAGCGGTAACTATTTAATTGCCGAGTTAATAATTGTTCTCAGGCCAGAAAGCCAGATTTGAATTCGAGCGGCCTGAATTTATATCCTTGTATGATCAATGTTCTTACTTTAATCGCCAATAAATTTATATCCGTGTACATTGCGCGTGAAAGCTGTTCCGCGCTCAGTCCTGTTTTAATCAGCTCAAGCAACTCATCTGTATCAATAAGCAGCTCTGAAGCAAAAACATTTGCCTCAAGCTCCGTTTTATTTTCTATTCTGTACAGATCATATTCATGGAGCGTATCCTTTGACGCAAGATCGCGGTGCAGCATATCATGTCCCAGCTCATGCGCGCATACGATTTTTTGCAAAGTTTCATTTAAATTTGAGTTAATAAAAATAAACCGACTTCTCTTTATGACTCTGTACATACCTTTTAGTTCAGTAAAATTGTCTCTTTTCAGAACGTGAATATTCAGAACACGGGATATCGCGAACGGATTTCTCGTTTCATATTTTCTTTGAAGTTCATTTGCGATTTCGGTGATTTCATCATAATCCATATTTTGATTATGCCTTTCTTTATTGTCATATGAATCATTTATCTTCAGTGTTCTTTTTTGGTGAATACTTTCTGCAGTCGTTTTTGGCTATCCAATAAGCCTCACTCAAGGCCTGCATCGCCGCATCCCTGTCTTCATCGGATAACTTACCGCCCGCAAATAAGCCCGCCACTTCGGATACGAGCTTTTTTATTTCTTTTTGTTCGGTATATCCTCCTTTTTCTCCGGCCTCCACTATATATCCGCCTTCTTCTCCAAGCAAATATTCAGTCGTCGTGTTCAATGCAGAGGCAAGCCTGAGGACAATATCAAGGCTGTTAGGATATCTCTTTCCGGATTCATAATTTTGAACTGAACGAAGATGAACCCCCGCGCAATTTGCGAGCTCCGTCTGGCTCAGTCCAGCCTCGATTCTTTTTTCTTTAAGTCTTTCTGATAACTGTGTCATACAGCATCCTTTCATAGGCGATACGCATTATCGTGTGCTTTTTTATTATACACAAGCACACGATGTTTGTCAATACCGTTTTATATTTATTTTTAAAGCTTATTTGATAATATCAGTTCTCGCTTAGCGGTATATATCGCGACCGATTTTTCAACCACGAAAACCCATATAAATTCCGACATACAAAAAACCGAAGGTTTAATTTCCCTCCGGCTTTAGCTTTGTAACTATTCTATTGATTTTCAAACACTGTAATCAAAAATCGCAATTTATAAAAATGGCTTTGGTATATGGACTTTTCTCACAATTACGAGCGTAAACGCAATTTCGAATGCAATTGTATGTAATGAAAATGAATAATAACCGTGCGTGGAATGAACGGTCAGGCGCTTACAGAATGACGGGCTTTCTGTATTTTTATAACTCCATCGTCCAACAGCTTAACAAATTCCATTGCAAGCTCAGGATCGAACTGCTTTCCCGCGCCGGCGCATATCTGCTGTGAAGCATATTCCAGTGTGTATTCTTTTTTATAGGATCGGATGGATGTCATCGCGTCAAACGCGTCCGCAATGGCAAGACATCTTGCTCCGACAGGTATTTCCTTGCCCTTCAGCTTCCTTGGATAACCGGTTCCGTCCCAACGCTCATGGTGACCGATAACAACAGGTATCACATAATCGAGGCTTGGAAGATGACGAACAATCGCTATTGAATGCTCAACGTGTGTTTTCATTATTTCATATTCTTCATTGTTCAGCATTCCCGGCTTACTGAGAATATGCTCCGGTATTGCGATTTTACCGATGTCATGAAGAAGCGCGGCTTCGTTTATCAATTGAATATGTTCGGGATCGAGGTTTATCGCGCGGGCAAGCGCGGTTGCGTAATAGGCGACATTCTGGCTGTGATTGAACGTATAATGATCCTTTGCGTCTATCGCGGCCGTCAAAGCGTATATCGTCGGTGCGAAGTCATCGTAATTACCAGTGACGAGTCTGTTCTCTTTTCCTTTAACATCGGATAATGTGAGCTCCTGTCTTGAATACACGACGGTCTTATCCTTGCCCGTGCGCTTGGCATTGTAAACAGCCATATCGGTGTATTGTATAAGCTCGTCTACATTCGAAGCGCTGAAAGGAATTGTACAAATGCCGCAGCTGAAAGTAAGTGTTTTAAGTCTGGCGGAGCCGTCGGCGGAATCGGTGGCGGAAATCTGTGCGCGTATCTGTTCGGCAATCGAATAAGCTCTGTGAGTATCCGCGTTGGGAAGACATACCGCAAATTCTTTCCCGCCGTAACGACCGGAAATTCCCGAAGCTCCGACTGTCGAAGATATGATTTCCGCAACGCGGACAAGCGCAAGGTCGCCTTCATGAGAGCCGTAAAGCTGATTATACAGCTTAAAATCGTCAAGATTCAGAAAAATGAGCGAAAGCAACGAGTTCTTGCATTCCTCATATTTTTCGTTCAGCTTTTCCATAAAACAGCGGCGATTAAGCAGCCCGGTGAGATAATCCGTGCACGCGTCCTTCAATGCCTGCTCATATAGCTTTGCATTTTTTATCGCGACAGAAGCAATGGACGATACGGATTCCAGGAAAGATATATCGTCATATGTGTAATCTGTTCCTTTTGTCTTTGAGCTTATCATTATAATACCGATTAGCTCGTTGTCTTTTTTTAATGACAGCATGGCGGCAATCCCGAGATCGGAAAGCAGCTTTTTCTCGCTGTCCCACATTGATTTATAAACCGAAGATCGTTTAAAGTCATGCAGGATCAATGCTTTGTCATGGTCTCTGAGCCATCCCACACATGGGTTATCCACAGAAAGCATAAAGCTTTTTATATCGAGCGGAGTGGTTGAGCATGTTGTGGCGAAAGAAGCGCGATCAGCTGTTTCCAGGCACACATAAACCTTTCTGACGTTTATTCCGTTGATAATTACACCGACCATAAGCTCGGATATTTCGGAAAGATTCAAGCTTCGGGAAACAAGCAGTGAGAAATCTCTCAGCTGTTGAGACTGAACCTGTTCGTCGCGCAGGAATAGATTGTTTAATATACGATGTAGCCCGAAATATGTCACCATTATAATTACGGCAAAGACAATCGAAATCACCAATGTCTTGTTGTTTTCAAACATCGGAAGATAGTCTGAAACAAACTTTTCCATCGGACGAATCAAATATGCGGATAGAGCGGAGCCGAGCACCATGGCCATAAGTAAAACCACACCGCGCGAAACGAGCAGAGTCATTCTAAAAAGGCGTTTGCGGTAAAGCGAATAGAACATACAGAGAGCAAAAGCCGCGCCGGAAAGGGTGTCCCAAGGGAAATAATTATTTTTGATTATCGAAAGCAGATTGCCGACGACAAGAAGCGGAAGCCCCCATATTATAGGTATGAGACTTGAAATCGTAATGTCATTTTTCTTTATTCCGTTTATGACAGTCATCACACCGCAAAATAAAATGAATATGATCAAAAGAGTCGGTACCGCGATACGCCACGTCATAGTGTATTCAAAAATTTTATTGCCGTCTTTTTCAACAAGTATGGGAACATCGAGGAAAAATTCAAAATGAGTAAACACCAGCATCAGTATTGTGCCAGAGCATAAAGTAAACCACATGAACCTGTCTTTTGATTCGACAAAATTATACATAAAGTTGAAAACAAGAAACGGAGCGGCAAACAGCGCCAGCAGCGATACCTCATACCAGAATCTATATCCAGGAGCCACAAAAAGGCGCATAAACATAGATCCGCCTATCCATAACGCAAAGCATACGAGCAGAAGGACAAATGATCTGATCAGCTTGTTCTTTTTTGCGGAAAGCAATGCTATCAGCAAGAACATATACATGGATACCGCAATAATGGGTATCCATACATACGGTATGGTATCGTTCATTAGCCTCCTCCTTTTCTTCCTGTATCATTTGATCCCAGCTTTTCAAATTCGAGCAGATCCGATATATCCAGTGAAGCCGGATTGATGCGGCGGATCGGCTTTCTGCGGTATTCGGTATATTTTTCAAATGTGCCGCATTTGATAATTGTAATCTGAAGCGGTTCGATGCCGAGCATCTTTTTGAGATCGTGGTAATCGGTATCGAAGTATTTAAAATATGTTTCGAGGTGTTCTTTTAATAATCCGGCTGAAACCGCAATAGCCGCAAGGCGTGATTCGTCAATTTCCGCATACAAATGCATAAATGGACGTTTTTGTGAATCATACTCTTTTTTAGCTGTCCAATCAGAAACGGCGACGCCTGACAGTCTTATGACATCAGATATTGATGCCTCGGTTATCCGAGTGAATCCCGCGATATCGATTACGTCGGGAACTCTGTCAATGTATACGAGCCTCGGCAGAGATGTATCCGGATCGCCCGAGCTTCCGACGCAGCGGAACATGTCGCCCACTCTGTATCTCATAAAAGCTCCGCCCTTGAGAACGGAAATAACAAGCTCATATATACCGCCCTCACAAAGCTCGTTTAATAAAACCGTGCGCGGTTCATACGATTTGTCGTCGATGTTTTTATATACCTCGGCTTCCGGTATAAACTCGTAAAAGCAGGTGTCAGGGAAAAAAACCATTCCGTTTCTCGCGGGCGTTTCCGTTCCGATTATGGACGGCTCGGTTCCGGCGAAAATTTCAAGTGGCTTCACGCCCCATTCATCAGCAAGGAAGCTCTTGTATGAAGCGGTGTCCGTACCGGCGCACACCAGTGATTTAAGGCTGAACAGATCTCTGGGCTTAATGTCACGAGATTCCTTCTGCGAAATATATTTCGCGTGTATAAATCGGAACAGCATCTTCGGAGACATTTTAGTTATTTTTTTCAGCAATCCGCTTCCTGTCGAACCGCTTTTCAACATGGATGAAAAATTAACGGTTACGTAATGAATAACGCTGGACATTCCGAAAAAAACGTCTATGCCCTTTTGCATGCCCATCTTAAAGCCGAGTCTGTTTCGTTCGCCAAATGACATTTTCAACGCCTCTGAAACCGGCGGTAAAAAATTAAACTCTATCTCTTCTTTAAATACATGAGGGAACAGTCCCGTCACATACGGCAGCGGGGCGAGACCGAACAGCACCCGGTCTCCGTTTTTCAGGCGTGTGCGCTTATTTGAATCCGCCGAGGAAATCGTCGAAACGCTCATCAGGTTGTTTTTAAAAACTTCAAGCATTGCAGCCGTGTACGGAGCAAGCTTTATCTGGTGCTTTCCGCCTTCCCATGTGGTTTGCAGCCAAATCACCGGCTCGGCCGGGAGCATATCCGAACGCTTCGCGAGGAGAATATCCGCATAATTATAATAATCGGTCAGCGGACATTTTTTCCGGAATTCATCAACGGTCATATTTTGCGTAAAAGAACCGGGAATTATCTCCTTCGCTATTCCGCTTTTCAACCATGCGGAAATCTGTTCTTCAAACAGCCTGTATTGGATACGCATGTATTCATCGATAGAAAGACCCAAAAAATTGCAATATTCGTACCATATCTCATTTTTTTGATTTTTTTGAACACGCTGACCGTAATTCATCGCGGTTTTCCCCCTCTCCGCTTAAATTGATTGTCTTTATAAAACTGTATGCACTTGCCGAGTGAAGCTTTGTTCGGTATGATAAAAGGAACCTCGACACGATATGAACCGTAATCCTCATACAGCTTTGGAAAAAAACATCTGTCCTGAACAAAAACATAAATTGTATTCAGAGCCGTAAAAGCCGCGCCGGCAATCAAAAGCGAAGGCTTTGAAAGAGAAGCTGACGTGAAAACGTAAAAGGCAAAAAGCAGAACCACCCCGGGATGGCGGCACGCGCCATATACACCGGTTCTGCATAACGCGTTCTTTGATCCGCCGACATATGCTCCCCCAAAATCGAAAGCAAAAAAAAGCGTGAATATCAAAAGCGCGAGTGAAAGCATCGCAAGAATCCCGAAGATCGCCGCAGCAGCGGGAATAAGTCCGTAATACAACGGATCTTTACCGAAAACGAGCGCCGCAGACGCAGCGGTGATGAGTATACACCCGATTAAAAAGAACGAACGTGGCAGTTTTCTGTTCTTTGTGATCTGGTTGTAATCATAAAACAGAAAAAGCGGAAACGCGAGGCATCCAAGGCATGTTATCATGGCAGTAATCACAATCATCCGGAAATATAGATATATCAATGTTTATTTTCTCTTGCAAGCAATGCGGTTCAGAGCGTCCATGGCTCAAATTATTAAAGCGAGTATAATCATCGTTTTATAGGAAATCCATTTACCAGTGTTTTTCTCTTAAAACGGTTATTGTATTATAATGTTAATAAACATCAAATAAATAACTGTGATTCTTAGATTTGCCGTGCGATGCACAATTGTCTTATTAAGCGTGATTATTCTATTGCTCATTAATAAACTAAAGCTTTGATAATACCAAAGTAATCAATTTATAATTATAACTATATGTAAATAAATTACAGGAATTGTTGTTTGGCAACAATTCGCAATTTTTCCCTATATTATATATTATAACACATTTCATACGATATTTCAACATAATTTTTAATAAGCTTGGAATAAATTTTTACATTATATTTACAATTAAAGTAGAACAGCAAATGCAAAATTATAGTATAAAAAGTCGCTTAATATCTAAAAGTTAATTTATATTACAGTATTGTTACAAACATTGACATTATTTTCAATATATGGTATATTTATCGAGGCTGTTTCTTGCATATCGTCATTCCTTTATTCAGATAACCCGGAGCATTCCTGTCGACCGGCAGAATATTTTACATTTTATGTATTATTGATTTACAGTTAAAACCATTGCGACCGCTTTTTTAAAGAAAGGCATAAGGTGAATTTTGAAAGCTTACGAAAAAATACCTAACGAGGTTATTGCATCGTTATCCGAAAAGGGCATTTCGGAAAGCGATATATTGTTGTGCGTCCGTTCCGATATGTCGCGGGACGCCTCCTATTGTGATTGTTATGCCGTTCTGACAAATGACGCAATAGCAACACTCGCGGTTTCCGAAGGAATCGCCAGAAACGATGCCGCGCCTTTTTTTACCTTAAAACGAATCAAACCTATTCTGTACGAGTACGGTTTTGAATATTATCCTCTCGATGAGCTCCGCGATCTGAAAATTACGGAATATATCTCATCCGGGCGTCTTTCCGCGCGCGCCGCCACCCCTGAAGAACGCGAAGCGTCAAGGAAAGCCAGAGAGGAAAAGATTAAATCCAAGTCTGCAGAATCCGTTAAAAAGGACCCGGACACAATTCCTCCCGTTCCCGACAAACCCGCCGAACAGGAGAAGTCCGCCTCCGCAGATAAACCCACCGAGCCGGAAAAGCCTTCCGACCGCATTTCAATACTATATTTTACAAACATAAAAAAAGATGAAATATTGACCTTTATCGCCTGTGCGGATAAAGTCAGGGAGGAAGGCTCTTTTCCGGACGAACTGGCTGAAAAAAACCGCGATCAGTTCTGTCCGAAATGCGGCAACCGTTATCCTGATCCCGATAAGAAAATATGCCCGAAATGCATGGACAAGGGCAAGCTTGTAAAAAAGCTCCTGCCGTTTTTCTCGCGTTACAGAAAACAACTACTGCTTGTATTCTTAACGATCATAATAACTACCGGAATGGAGCTTTTATCCCCGTATATCGGAGGAAAGATATTTTACGATGAGGTACTCAGTACCGAAGGCAGCATGTATGGCCAGATAGGGCTTGTCCTGATTATAATGATAGGCACAAGCTTATTATCAAGCGTATTTCAGATGATAAACGGGATAATTAACGCGCGTATTACCGCATCTGTCACATACGACCTGAAAAAAACCATATTCGCCTGCTTCGGACGTCTTTCGCTTGCGTTTTTTACAGGTCGTCAGACAGGCGGACTCATGACTCAGGTAAACGGCGACGCGAATACTCTGTATTGGTTTTTCTGCGATGGATTCCCATATTTGTGTTCAAACATTATAAAGCTGATAGGAATAATTGTGCTTTTATGCGCGATTAATTTAAAGCTGACGCTGATGACGCTGCTTCCCATTCCTATTTTTATCGCTCTTTACCGTATTATTTTAATGCTGTTTGAAAAGCTTTACGCAAGAAATTACTCAAAATACCGCGCATTTAATTCGATAGTGGCGGATGTTCTTTCCGGTATGAGAATAGTGAAGGCTTTTTCCCGCGAATCGGTTGAAATAAAGCGTTTTGATAAAAAAAGCCGTGATTATTCCGACTCTAACGTCCACATCTCGAAAATAGAATACACTGTGTTCCCTTTGCTTTACTTTCTGATGAATCTCGGCTCGTATCTTATATTTATATTCGGCGGATGGTATGTGATCAGATATTCGATAACAGCCGGCGTCGAAGGCATCTCCTATGGTACCTTTATGCTATTTCTTTCGTATATGAACATAATCTACGGTCCTCTCGGCTTTCTTTCCGAGGTGTCAGGCTGGTGGGCCCGCTGTATCAACGCAATACAGCGCCTGTTTGAAATACTCGAAGCAAAAGCCGATGTCGAAGAATCCGCTTCTCCGGCGGCCATCGACGGCGGAGTTAAAGGCAGGATTGAATTTAAAAACGTAGGATTTTCATATATAAAAAATAAAAAAACAATTGACAATGTCTCTTTTACCGTAGAACCCGGAAAAACACTCGGAATTGTAGGGCATACGGGCGCGGGAAAATCCACTCTGGCAAATCTCTTGACTCGGCTTTATGACGCTTCCGAAGGAGAGATATTAATCGACGGCGTCAATATAAAGAATCTGTCATTCAAAGAGCTTCATGACAGCATTGCCATAGTAAGCCAGGAAACATATCTCTTCAGAGGCACAATCCTCGACAATATACGCTACGCGCGTCCGGACGCGACATATGACGAGGTAATAGCCGCCTCTAAGGCTGCCGGAGCGCACGGATTCATAATAAAATATCCGGACGGGTATGACACAATGGTCGGGATGGACTATAAAGGTCTTTCCGGCGGAGAACGCCAGAGAGTCAGTATTGCCCGCGCCATCCTGAAAAATCCGACGGTCCTTATTCTTGACGAAGCGACTGCCGCAATGGATACGCAGACCGAACGTATGATACAAGCGGCTTTATCCGAAATCACCAAGGGAAAGACGACCATCATCATCGCTCACAGACTGTCCACTCTGCGTGACGCCGACAACCTGATTGTAATTGAAAACGGCAAAATGACAGAAAGCGGAACCCATACCGAGCTGTTATTAAAAAAAGGCACCTACAGCAAGCTTTATAAGCTTCAGCTCGAAGCGCTTAAGACCATCGGAATAAACGAATGAGGCGAAAGGAGCAAACACATGGAAGAAAATGACAAATCATTGAAGGATATAATAAGGCTCGGCTTTCTCGATCCCGTCAATAGCAGCTTTTCAATGTCAGAAAACGGATTTCTGATGCTCTGCAGAAAACCCACGGAAAAGCCGGAAACCGAAACTGTATCCGAATCAGGCTCAGAGCCTAAAGCGGATGTCAAAAGCAATGAAAGCACAGAGGAAAGAGTGATCCTTCACCGCGCATTCCCTTTTGACAAGCCTGACGAATATATATCCGTGCTCAATGAAAAGCAGGAGGAAATCGGATTGATAAAATCATTGGGCGATTTTAACGCAGAAACACAGGCGGTTCTCCACGCCGAGCTTGATAAAAAATACTTTGTATTTTTTATCAATTCAATCGAATCCGTCAAGGAGAGATTCGGATATTCATATTGGATATGTGAGAGCGATTGCGGGAAAATCCGTTTTACGCTCAGAGACACCTTCAGAAGCATAGTGAAGATCACTCCAGACAGGATCTTCATGCAGGATGTCGACGGCTGCAGATATGAAATAAAAAGCCTTGCAGCTCTTGACGCAAAAAGCTTTCATAAAATAGAGCTGTATATCTGACAGTCGGAGGAACATGAAGAAACCAAACAAAGCAGCCGTACATCACGGAAAGGGAAAGCCGCGTGAATCGGCGATGGACGTCCTTTCCCTTGAGGAACGCGCGGCACAGCTAATTGAGATAAAATTCAAAGCAAAATGCGCCTTCGTTCTCGCCACAGATTTAAACCATGAAAACGAGATTGGCCCCGGTTGTTTCTGTGTATGCGAAAACGCTTTATACACTGTTCGAGATGATCCGGCAGGAGGATATGAAGTAACCGAAATCGCAAAACAGCCGTTGTCCGATGTGAAATTCAATCCTTATGTCGGCTATATCGCAATAGAATGTAAAAAAGAAGGAAAGCCTTACGAGCTTTGCCGTTCTACATACCGCTGTAAACTCGCTTTTTCCGAAGCGGCAAAATGGATGAGAATCTATTTAGCAGGCGAAATACCGTTTTCACAAATTAAGTATAAAAAGCGCCGAAGCACGTGTCCGAAATGCGGAATGCCCTACGTAGGTGAAAGTGAAGTATGTTATGACTGCACGGACAAAAAGGCAACCGTTAAACAACTTTTCAAAGTCGCGAAGCCTCAGCTTCCTCTTTTCGCAGTTTCAATATTTTTATTCATTATAACTACCCTTCTCGGTGTTGTCATACCCAATATCCAGCGTGTGGGAATCGACGATTACATAAAGAGCCCTTCTCCTGAAACCGTTACTTTTTCCTCGCTGCTGTTGGTGGTGCTTTCAATTGCCGGGATAGCATTGCTTATTCAGTTATTATCAATTCTGAGAAACAATCTGCTTGCCACAGTCGGCAATAAAACGGTAATCACGCTGCGCAGCATGCTTTATCAGAAAATACAGTTGATGTCGGTGGCGAGTATTTCACGACGTTCCGCAGGAGAATTGATAAACAGAGTAACCGGAGACACGCAGCAGATAAGCGATTTCATGACGTGGAATCTGCCGAGCATTATCGAACAGACTCTCATGTTTGTAGTCGTCGGTGTTGCCATGTTTATTTACAACGCTCCACTTGCCCTGCTCATACTTATTCCTGTTCCTCTTGTTGTGCTGATGTTTAAATCAATATGGCATTATGCTCACAGAGTGTATCATCGCCAATGGATAGCCGACGCCAACGCGAGTACTGTTCTCCATGATATATTTCAAGGAGTACGCGTCGTTAAGGTGTTCGGGACCGAACAGCGCGAGATCGAAAAATATAATACTTCCATAAAAACTGTCGCGGACATTCAAATCAAAAACGAAACTATATGGAACACGATAATGCCATATGCAAATTTCTTGCTCGGCGCAGGCAGCTTTATCGTACTGTATTATGTCGGCGGCAGAATTCTGGCCGGCGAAATGACTCTCGGCGAGATGCAGATGTTTTCGTATTACACAGGCATTTTATACGGTCCTCTTCGCTGGGCAGCGCATCTCCCGAGAATGATCCAACAGGCGCTTACTTCAATTTCAAAGGTTTTCGAGATAATCAATGAAGAAACGGATGTAAAGGATACTGTCAAGCCGGTTGATTTGAAAATACGCGGCGAGGTAGAATTTGATAACGCTTCCTTCGGATATACCGAAGTAGAGGATGTTCTAAAAAACATAACCCTGAGTATCAAGCCCGGCGAAATGCTCGGAATTGTCGGAAAATCCGGCGTGGGTAAAAGCACACTGATCAATCTCGTCATGCGTCTCTACGATGTCAGAAGCGGATGCGTTAAAATCGACGGCGTGGATATACGCGATATATCCCAAAGCTCGCTCAGAAGCCAGATCGGTGTCGTACTGCAGGAGACGTTTCTTTTTACCGGATCGGTTTATGACAATATTGCATATGCAAAACCCGATGCGACACACGAAGAGGTCATTTCCGCCTCAAAGCTTGCCAATGCGCACAATTTCATAATGAAGCTGCCAGATTCATACAATACCTATGTCGGGGAAAAAGGGTATACTCTGTCAGGCGGCGAACGGCAGCGCATAGCCATTGCGCGCGCCGTTCTCCATAATCCAAAGATACTGATACTTGATGAAGCCACAAGCGCGCTCGACACAGAGACAGAAAAAATGATCCAGGACTCTCTTGCCGAGCTTACTAAAAACAGAACTACGCTTGCCATAGCGCACAGGCTGTCAACTTTGCGCAACGCAACAAAGCTCGTCGTACTTGACGAGGGACGCGTCGCCGAATTCGGCACGCATGAAGAGCTGATGCATAAAAACGGCATTTACTACAACCTTGTTATGGCCCAGAGGCAAATGAACAAGCTCTCGAAGTGACAAGATGTCTTCTGAACAATCAAAAACACATATGGCTGTAAGGAATATACGTAAAACATAATTGTTCAGAAGGGGCTGCAGCAAAACGAAATTTTTGCTACAGCCCCTTTTTAATATTATAAATGGTACGAATAAGGCGTAAAAAAAACGATTATTCACATTTGCAATCAAAAAAACACATATTTTAAAACATAACTCAAAACGAGATTACTCCATTCGGTGTGTATTCATTTTATTTATCTTTTATAAGGACGCGTATCTTCTTTACTTAAAGTGTATGCCAAATAAACCCGCATGGCATAAACCGCGCGGGTTTTAATACGGGACCTATCTCTCTTACAGAGCAAGGAATAATTACCGCATTAATATTCTACATTAAATATTAATCAGCTTCTGTAAAAGTTATATGCTCCAGAATATAAGAATAATCAGAGCTCAAGCTGTCAAATGTGTCAGCGAGATCTCCTAAAGTAATAGCAGTGACTTTGTTGTTAAGCAAGAAATAAACATATATATATTTCATCTCAAAGCTGCCGGCCTTGCAGGTGAACGATGTTTTGACAGCGTCTTTCCCGCCTATCTTTATGTACTCGTTTTCGCCGACTTTTTCAAAACCGGTAAACGTATTCCTGAATATTTCATTGGCTTCATCAACAATTCCGTCAAGAGTTTTTTTGCTGAAGGATTCTTCTTTTATTATTAGGCTTGCGGTATTTTTCATATACTGATGCTCCAGAACGGAGCCTTCAAGCTTATTCCAGCCTTCCGGCAGGGAAACAGCGATTTTTAAATTTGAATCTTCATTGCCGCTTGCAACGTCTCCGCCTGTTATCTGATCAGTGGGGTTTTCCTCTGTTTTTGCTTTCTCGCAGGAAAAAAAAGCACAGAAAATAATCAAAACAGATACTATAATTAAAAATGTTCTTTTCACTGATTTCACCTCTTATATAATTTAATCGTCGCATTGGGGAAGAACGACGTTTGCAAGACTGAATTCGGTGCAGACATAATCGAATCCGCCGCGTTCTCCGTTTGCAGATGCCTCCACCGAATACTTAAGACATACTCCTGTGTCTTTATCTATATAGAATTCTATAGTCGATGAAACTCCCCAGTCGGCGGCATTAAGAACATATTTATCGCATGTGCGTCCGCATACTGTATCGGTGCCTTTACTTGAAAGATCATCCTCATAGTCCTGATAATACGACATAAACGAAAATACAGCTTCCGCGGAGTTTTTTACTTCATCTTCAGTTAAAGTAATACCCTCTAATTTCGAGAATTTGCCGGTTTCTTCGTCCTTTGTGCACAACACATAACCGTCACCTTCCTTCAGATACATGAATTCGCCTCCGTCATTCAGCTCATAATAGTATCCGGTTTCATTCTTCTTTATAGAAACAACGGCTGTGCCTGTTTCTTCATTGTTTTCATAATATGTAAAATTGTATGTTACGGAATAATCGCTTCCGAGATGATCGGATATATATTCGTTATTGTAAGCAAATTCGCTATCTTCGTCGTTTTCGCCATTCTGGAGTGTATCTTCTTCACCATCCTGATATGTAGCTTCTCCGTTATCCTGATGCGTGTTTTCATTGGTTAAAACGCCATTTTGATCATCATTGTCTTTTGTCTTTCCGCCTCCGAAATCAATTTTGAGAGCAGAGCATCCGGCAAACATTAAAACTATAGTAATGCAAAGTAAAGCAGCAAGCAATTTTTTCATGTGTGTTCTCCTAAAATATAGTTATATCACGCGCTGATTATAAGACATTCAAACTGCTTTTTCAATTCAATAATTATAATGAGCCGTTCAAATCGCATAATTAGAACTAATGATATGTGTGTTCAGAGCGGCTTTTTGGCCTGATCGGTAGACTTCTACAGTTCTGTGGGTACAGCAACATAGGACGCCCAAAAACATGCCATAAAATATATGCTGTATCATTCGCCGCCCGAAACAATGGTTTAATATTACGATGAATGCGGCTTCTTATTAGATAAAATGTTATACAAGAGAGAAAAGCCCATATACCAGAGCTTTTCTCTTATAAAGCTGTAATTAATAAATCATTTTTTAATAAGCCGTTTTAACCGATGAACATTTGTGTCCAGTAAGATCCATCCGCAACATATCCGACACCTATCTCAGTAAACGAAGCGTTCAGAATATTCGCACGGTGTCCGCTCGAATTCATCCAGCCGTCAACCACGGCTTGAGGTGTTTTATATCCCTGAGCGATATTTTCTCCGGCTGTCCTGAATGAAATTCCGAAGTTCCTGATCATATCGAAAGGAGATCCGTAAGTCGGGCTTGTGTGTGAAAAATACTTTTTATCGTGCATATCCTGAGATTTATACCTCGCGACTCTTGACAGCTGCCAGTTTGCGGTCAGCTTTGCCAAGCCGTTTTTAACGCGTATCTGATTTACAAGATCGATCACCTGCTGTTCATATGATGTCGTCTGGGTGTTTGTCAGCGGCACATATACCTTGTCGCCGGGGTATATCAGATTAGGATTTTTAAACTGCGGGTTTGCTGATATGATCTCGCTTAATCCGACTTGATATCTCACAGATATTTTCCAAAGGCTGTCACCGCGAACTACCGTATACGTTACGGTTTCGGCGCCCACACAGAAAACGGTTGTGAATGAAGCCAGTATGAGAAAGACCGCAAATAATATTAATTTCTTCTTCATTTATATAAGTCATGCCTTTCCGCCGAACCGCATACTTTTTGACGGTTTCGGCTTGAAAAAAATGCGGTTTCAAACTTTTTTACTTTTATGGTTTATTATTAATGCGTTATTGTTAAACAGTAATTTGAATAATATTTTTAATAGAGAAAAGCCCATATGTATGAGCTTATTTCTCTTTAAACGGTAATTACTTTATGCCTTGTTAATAAATTGCGCATTATTTATAAAAGCCTGTCATAATTATCTGCAGTAATGACGATAAATATACTCCTGTAATATTTAACAGCATTTCATAATAACGCATTTAAATACAATGAATATCAAATCAATTAATGTAAATCGAGCGGTAATATATGCAAAGTGTTCGCAATTCATTGACTTGCTTTTGAATATAAATATAATAATAGTATAGCGTTGATTCACTGCATCAAGGAGGATCAAATGAACGTCAAATTGCTTGTGAGTTCTAAAAATTATAAAGAACTTGAGAAATATCTCAAGGAAAAAGGAATTCAAGTTGACGATGATGCCGAATTTATATTATCGGAATCGAAAAAGGCAATTGATAGCCTAATCGGCAAAAACAACGGAATTATCTACCGTATAGAAACAGAAGATATTATTTATATCGAAAGCTTTGGGCACGATGTCATATTACATACAAAAGATCAAAGCTTCAATCTGTCTGAAAGGCTCTATATTCTGGAAAATCTACTTGATCCTGTAAAATTCATACGAATAAGTAATTCTGTCATTATCTCCAAGAATAAAATCGTTAAGATCACTCCGACATTCTCATCCAAATTTATCTTAACTCTTGCAGACGGGAGCAATGTTGATGTCACGCGCAGTTATTACTGCTTTTTTAAAGAACATATCGGTATATAAGGAGTATTTATCATGTCGAATATTATAACTGCCTGTTTAATATTATTCGCTGTCATCCCTGTCGCTTCTGTAATATATTACTTAATTTATAAAATTGCCATAAACAGAGCGCTTATCGGGGCAGAAAACCACAGCCGGCGTCTGCCTTCCCCGCTTGCTTTTTTTGTCGCCGCCGTGATGATCGCCTTTTTAATATTGAGCGCTGTATTTATAATTTCAAAAATCAAAAGCGACAATATAAATGTCAATGAAAACAAATCATATTTTAATTTCACTCAAGTGCTAAAAAACAATGAGGATAATTACGGAAATATTTATTCGGTAGATTACAACATCGGATATGACAAAAAAACTGAGAAATCAGGAGATATTACCTTCACATATTTTATAAGCAAATCTCCATATGATACTTATCATCCGACATTTATTGTTTTTGCCGAATACAATGGGGACAAAAATATACATCACAGCGGACTGAACGGGACATTTTATAATGTAGACAATAAATTGATCGGCGGTTATGGTTGTTCCGGAGGAAATGGCGACAATTTAATCTGCATTATCGGAGATGCAACCGACGATTGTATTTTTGAATTCACCGCGGCTTTTTCTGCTACTAATAAAAAGGAGGAAAATCTGAAGGATGCTGATGTCTGTGAAACATTGCGGTTCTGTATCGGTAATTAGTACTTTTTGTTATCTCAGCATTTAAATAACTACAGTTAAAGAGAGAAAAACCTCTGGTATATGGGCTTTTCTCTCTAATAAAACAAAGCTTATTTAACGCTACAACGAACGATAGAGATTATACGGAACATTACTAACAAATCAACTTCGTAACAAGCCAAAAATCCACGTAACCCATTGCATTAAAAAGCATTTCATTAGGAACGTGCTTTTAAGGATAAAAAGAATTTGTACATACAAATTCCTGCTTGATAATGTGTGAGACATATAATAAAATTGAACTGAATTTTATCTGCGACTTACTTAACTCATTTACAATCTCCAAGTAAAATATTTTTTATATTTATGTTTATCTCATCTTCACTAATATTCTTTGATATTAGAGGTTGTATTACTTCACGGCTTTCCCTTGTGTGCGGAAGTGTAGACGCAAGTAAATTGGCCTTTTCAGTCTTTCCACACTTTAAATATAAAAAACAGAGTATAGCACGAGATGTTGATTTTTGCTTTTCATTAACAGAAATCGGAAGGCCCTTCTCCATTAAATCTATAGCTTCTTCAGTCTTTCCTTGTAATGCCAGTACTCCTGACAGACCAAGAATCATACCCGGTTTATTCGGATAAATTAGTAATGCATCGCGATAAACCTGCTCTGCTGATTGATAATCACCGCTTTGCTGAAACTCATTTGCAGTTTTATGGATATTATAACGTGTTTTTTCTGCACGAATCGTATCCATACCAACAAGTATGTCAATACTTGTTTCAAATATATTTGCCAAAGCCGGTAAAAAAGTAATGTCCGGATAGCAATCGCCTCTCTCCCACTTTGAAACGCTCTGTGGGGTAATATTGAGGTATTCAGCAACATCCTCTTGAGTTAGGTTTTTTAAAATGCGATATCTCTTTAAATTTTCAGATAAATATAACATGGTAATTCTCCTTACGGTTTTGATCACCTATATATTATCACAAACAAGTATATTTTCAATGACGCATCAGTTGTTATTAATTTCAACCCAATAACAGAGCACGCCGAAAGACCAATACTTCTTTCGGCGTGCTCTGATTCGTCCTTAGGAACGCATCGCATTTGAAGTGTTTTTTTGTGCGTTAATTATCTTCTGAAAGCGACGACTTCGTCTGTCCTTTCCATGCTGAGAATTTTCCCTGTATTATCAAACTCATAACGGTAAACATAGCTTGCTCCGCCTATTGTAAACGAGCTTGTCATCGGAGAGAAAAATGTGTCTGTTATGTTTTCCACACTCCAAATCAAATTCCCTTCATCGCTTATTGACAAAGCGGCGCCGAGGGAGCCTTTAGCAGAGTAAAATTCACGGGGGACGCCGCTTTCAATATCGCATTCAAGCAATACGGCAGTGAAATTATCCCGGACACGCTTCGTCAGCTCATCGTTAGGGATATTCAAATAATTATTGTCAAAGATATAATTCAGCACCGCCGCAATATCATACCGTCCTCCGGCTGTACCTTTACCTTCATTCAGCTTCGGCACAGAATAAGCGCTCAGATATACACTGCCGCCATATTCAATCATTCCGGTAATAAAATATTCATTATCGTCGGACGAATATGTGAAAGAATCCGAAAGAGAGCCGTCAGGATTTACTTTCATCATAATATTTCCGGTTTCATTATTATTCAGTAATATCAAATATCCGTCGCCGAGCTTTACCGCCGACTTTATTGCGGAGTTTCCAATTTCATTTTCTTTGAAACTGATAACAGATCCATTCATATCGAGCTTTGAAAAGCATATGGATTTAAAATCGCAGCGGCTGAATACAGTTATCCTGTCGCCTTCATAAATCACACTCTCGATATATTCGTTTTTTTGCGCGTTTGTAAGGGCTTTTTCCCAAAGGACTTTTCCGTCGGAATCAACCAACGCGATAAATCCGTTCGTTTTCTGTGCCGAAGAATACGTAAGATTTTGTCCAAACGCGATCGTTTTGCCGTCCGCATCAACGCATTTTCCATCCACATAAAATCCAAGCTCAGTTTTCCATACTTCACGTCCGTCGACATATTTGGTCAATATTGTTTTATCGAATACATCAAATCCGAGAACGGAATCAAATTTATTGATCTCCTCGCTTTTATATTCTATTCCTTTCCCGGTTTGCGGGGTGATGATATAATAGCCGTTGTTTTTATAATTCCAAAGATTCTCCAGATCCTCTGGCGTGGGATCTTCTCTGAATATTTCATGTCCGCCGACGTTTTTTTCAATTACTTCCGCGGTTTTGCCGTAAACGAATTTTCCGGTGGAAATATCGCGGTATACATTCTTGATATCGCTTCTCGTAAGCCCGTCCGCGTTCAGATTGTTTTCATTGAAAAACGCGACAGCCGCATTATATTCCCTTTCCTCCGCCGCCGCTGTCAATACGGAAACACCTCCGATAACAAACGTCAGAACAAGAGCTGCCAATATCGCGGCGCGGAGCCTGAATTTTCTTTTTATGGGCGCCGTATATTGCACCTCGGGTGTTTTCAATGCTTCCGGGCAAAATGACAGAATTTTATCTTTGTCCGGCATTGGAATACTGTCAAGCTTTTGTACGATGGTTTTGATCTTTTTGGTTTTCATTTCTGTTCCCTCCCGCTCACTTATATTCGGCTCTGAGTTTCTTGAGGGCGCGCTGGTATCTTTTTTGCGCCGCGGAAACGGTAAAAGACATTATTCCGGCAATTTCCTTATATGACAAGCCGGCATATAATCTGAATATCACAATCTGTTTATCGTCTTCATCAAGAGAACCCAGAATTTCAAACACTTCAAGGCTTGCTGCTTGCGCGTTGTCTTCCGATATATCGATTTCGTTTAATTCGTCCAATGGAATATCTGATTTTCTTTTTCTGACGACGTCAATCGATAGATGGCGGGTCATGGCGAGAATCCATGCCTTCGGATTGCTTCCCTGCCGGTATGTATCAGAATATTTGTATATTTCTATCATGGTATCCTGAAGGACATCCTCCGCGTCATGGTAATCTTTCAGGATTGCGTAAGCGACGGAAAAAATCATTCTTGACATACAATCATATATTACGGAAAGAGCCGTACTGTCGCCCTTCGAAAAATCAGCGATCGCTTTATCACATGTTTTTTCCATATTGCTTCCGATCCCGCTGCCGCCGAAGCCAAAACGCATCAAGTATTCACCTCCTCGTGTTCACTCTATTATATATAGCGTTTCATGATGCCGGTTTCGGACATATATGCAAATTTTTTATACATTACTTCAGAAACTCTTTTAACAAAAGAGAATATATGCGAGAGGATTCGCCCCAGGGATGATATCCAGTTCCGATATAAGCAAATCCGTATTTTTCATAATATCCGATATGATCTGTGTAGACAAATAGCCGTGAAAACCCGAAAGCAGAGAGATATGATTTTCATTTTACTGACTTCCGGTAAATTTATTTTATTATATTACAGGTTATTTTCGCCTTTTAATTGCGTTTTCTCTTGTTTTTATCAGATTCGTCGAGTGCGGCACCCAGCGCAACACCTATCGAGATACCGATACACATTCCTATTGCAATATTATCAAAGGAAGTGCCTATATACATTCCTATGCTCAGCCCAAGGCACATGTAAATACTGACAAAAGAGGATTTAGGTTTTTCAAGCTCAAAAAGCAATTCAGCTTTCTCTTCCTCGCTGCCTGTCTTAATAAATCCGCATTTAACGAGTACTTTTTTCGATGGTATATTTATCGGATCGGATTCTATTTTCGCTTGAATATAATAAACATTCTCCTGAGAAAATGCCCATTCGCACATTTTCTGCAACGCCTCGGCCGCATATCCTTGATTTCGGTATGCTTCGTCGATACCGTATCCTATCTCTGTTTCGTGTCTTTCGTTTGCCGGACCCATAAAGCCGATGCTGCCTATCGATTTGTTTTCGTCTTTTAAAATTATCTGCCAATTAGTATACCATAAATAATCCCTCGGATGAGCCTCACATGAACGGCGCATTTCATCGTAAGCCGTGTTCAAATGCTCATCTCTTATCTCTATAAATTCGTTTGATACGAGTCCAAGGACAGTTTCAAGCTTTTCTCTGCTTTGACATAACAGAGCCATTTGCTCGATCGTAAGCGGAATTATACGCAAACGCTTTGATTTTAATTCCATATATACAGCTCCTTTTCTTATTTTCTCGCTATCGCCCGGTATTGTTCAGAAGAAATATCGGAGAATCCGAGAAACTCCCATGTAGACTTCAGCGTGTCACTTTTATCGCACTTTGGCGAGCCGTTAAATTATTTTCATCTTTTAATCGCTTTCGAAATTATTTATTCATAACCTCATAGCAATCCCACTGTGTATCGTACATACTGCATTCTCCCCGTTTTACGAAACCGCATTTTTTATAAAGCGAAACCGCAGCGGGATTTGTCGGGCTTACGAGAAGAATGACGGCATCAAATCCCTTCGAAAATAAATCATCTTTTATATACCTTACAAGTGTTTCTCCGATTCGTCTGTTGTGCATATCACCGCGAACCGCCACGCGGAACAATCCGCACGGGTTTTTTATTTCCTTGCTCCAGCACCCGATATTTATATGCGCGCGTTCAACTTCGGCGCCGGCGGCCGCGATAATGCCGCCGCAATCATCCTTTATTATATAAAGCGAGTTGTTTCTGATGTTTTGCGCAATATTCTCTGAGGACGGATAATATTCATCCCATGTGCATCCTGGAGTCCCGACAAGAGATTTGTATAACGCCATTATTTCGTCCGAATTTTCGAGTGATGCAAGCATAATTTTCATATGTGTAATTGTCCTCAGCATTTTCAATAAAATTATCTTATATGACGTTAGAGTGATTCTATTAACCCGGTAATTAAATAATGACCGCTTATAGAGAGAAAAGGCTCTAGCATATAGGTTTTTTCTCTTATAAAGCAAGGATTATTTATTGTCGAATTAATAATCAATGCCGCCATTATAAAGTGATTGATTATCATAATATATTAATGATCGGAATTTGTCAATCATATTTACAGTGTCTGGATTTTAATGATATAGTAATTTGCCGTGTAATTATTGCCATTTAATAAGTGACACTTATAATCATATATAAAGCCTTGGCTGCATTTTCCGCAAATCGGACGCATATATTCTATCAGAATAAAACACAAGACATTCAATCTGCGGAGGCGAACATAAACACATCCGATGCTTTTGAATACGCGCTCAGGTTTTTGCCCGAAAACGCCGCGCGCGCGGTCTCATTATTTGAAAACAGACGCGATATATGCGAAATAAGGCTTCGAGAAATGCGTCCCGTTTCTCTTTCCATGAGTTATGGAAACATCTTTATAGATATTGAAGGACAGCGCTGCACTCCGGAAAGCGGGATAGTTTCATCTCAAACAGATATCGCCCGGACAGTAAATCTGCTATGTGAAGGCAGCGTATACCGTCATATTGAAACCATCAGGAACGGCTATATAATAACACCCGGCGGAATACGCGCCGGATTATGCGGAGAAAGCTTTCCGGATACCGAAAGCGGCCGATTTGGTATGTCTTCCTTTACCGGTATAAATATAAGAATACCTCGCTATGTACGCGGCGCGTCAGATAAGCTTGTTTCGTATTTCCGCCGCCATCAATTCGGGTCTATTCTTATATTTTCGCCTCCCGGAGCCGGCAAAACTACAGTATTACGCGATTTCGCAATCAGGCTTTCACGGGGCGATACAGGCCAAATGAAAAAGGTAGCAGTAATAGATGAACGGAAGGAGCTATTTCCGCCTGACTGCGGTTACGAACGCGGAGCGCATCTTTTGGATGTGCTTGGAGGTTATAAAAAAGCGACCGGGATAGAAATAGCTTCTCGGGTTCTGTCTCCCGACGTTATAGTATGCGATGAAATAGGCGCAGCGGAAGATCCTGAAGCTCTGATATCCGCCCACCGATGCGGTGTCAGCTTTGTTGCTTCGGCTCACGCCGTAAATATTAAGGAGCTGATTTCAAAGCCTAATATAAAATGTATGTTTGTAAGCGGAAGCTTTGAATATTACGCCTCGATAAATCATCTCCCCGGCGAAAAATTCAGATCGGAAATCAATGTTTATCCCGCAGACGATTTGAAATGGGAAAGGATATGATATGGAATGATAACGAAAGCGGTTGGGTTGTGTCTTGTATTCATAACGCCTGTTATTGCCGGCTATTATGCCTCAAATCAGGTAAGAGCCGAATGTGCACAGCTTTACGGGTTAATAAAATTAATAAAACACGCAAAGCGTAAGATATCCGGATTCATGACCAGACAGGAGGAAATTTTCGACGATTTTGATGATGTAGCACTCGAAAGGTGCGGATTCTTAGATTGTCTGCGAAATCAGAAGCTCATATCGGAGGATTCTCTTCTGCGTACCGCGGTGGTTTCCTTTGAAAACCGCCTTTCTGTAAGCCCGGCGGCAAAATCGGCGCTGTTCGAATTTTCTGAAAGCTTTGGTAAGCTTTCCGCCGAAGAACAGTCCGAAAGCTGCGATTCGTGTGCCGCGGCGTTGAATGAGCTTTATGATGAGTCAAGATCACGCGCGGATATCCGGGCTAAGTTATGCAGGACGATAGGCTTTTCGGCCGGTGCGGTCGCCGCTATCATGTTGATATGAAAGTCGTAAATCAATTAGAACGGGGATAACAATGGAAGTAGGTTTGATTTTAAAAATCGCCGGCATCGGTTTAATTGTCGCCGTCGCTTATTCGGTGCTTTCAAGAAGCGGACGGGAAGAACAGGCCGCGCTCGTTTCTCTGGCCGGCGTGGTTATTGTACTGTTTATGATAATATCCGAGATAGACCGCCTGTTTACCTCGGTAAAAGATATTTTCGGTTTATGACTGTTTTTAAAATATGCCTTGTCGCGTTATGCGCGCTTTCGATTATTCTGATTGTACGACAGTATAAGCCGGATTACGGTGTTTTCATTTCACTGTGCGCCGGAATAGCCGTACTTACATATGCGCTTTCACAGATTGTACCTATTTTCGAATTCGCATCGGCAATGGCGGAAGACACAAGCTTTTCCGATTATTTCGGAATAATGCTTAAAGCCGTCGGCATCGGCATTGTTTCGTCATTTACATGTGAGCTTTTACGCGACGCGGGAGAAACATCGCTGGCATCTAAGGTTGAGCTTTGCGCCAAAGCTGCGATTCTTTTGCTCGCCCTTCCGGTTTTCAGCGCTTTGATTAACGGCGCTATCGGCAATGTACAAACAGGTGCATAAGCTCACAGTCGTTGTCGCCGCGGTTTTTATCGTCTTATTTTTAGCGCAAGGAGCATATGCGGCAGATAATCCCGATACCGTAACGGAGCAATCGGATATAGGTGTTTCCAATGAGCTCGGCGATATGATAAGCGAGGCCGCCGGAGCGGACAAACTCAATGAATTTATTCCGGATTCGATAAAGGATTCGGCTCCGGACGCGGATGTTCTTTCAGGAGACAAGGCATACGAAACGCTTTTCTCGATGTTCCTCGGAGTTTTTGCAAATTCGCTTAGGGGAGAGCTAAAGTTTTTCGCCGGATTATGCGGATTCATAATGCTAAGTGCGCTTATATGCGCGCTTCGACGGACATATACCTCAGATATGGAGCTTTTTGAAATCGTCTCGGTGTTATGCCTGTCGGCATATGCTTACAGCATTGTCGGAACTGCATTTGATGCCGCTTCTCACTACATAAAGGAGCTTAATATCTTTATAAAGTGTATGCTCCCGGTAATGACATCTCTTTATACTCTCGGGGGCAATGCCGCATCCGCCGCCGTTCAGAACACAGGCATATTTTTAGCTTGTGAGCTTCTCGATACGCTGTGTGCTGAAGTTTTACTGCCGCTGCTAAGAATAGGATTTGCATTTTCTCTCGCTTCAGCCATATCTCCCGCTCCTCTTGCGGGAATTTCCAAATTTTTAAAAAACTTAATGAGCGGCCTTTGCGTTGCGATGATGACGCTTTTCGGAACTGTATTGTATTTTCAGACCTCTCTTGCCTCGGCTGCGGATACCGCACTTTTACGGACAGCGCGGTTTGCCGCGGGAACTTTTATTCCCGTCGTTGGTTCGCTCGTAGGCGAAGCCGCTAAAACAGTCGGAGGCGGTATATCCGTAATTAAATCAACTACAGGCTTTTTTGGCATTGCCGTTATCATTTATATACTCGCAGTCCCGATCATAGGAATTTTCACGAAAAAGCTGTCGATAGGATTCGCTTCTCTTTGCGCCGGACTTGTCGGCGCCGCCCGTGAAGAAGCATTTTTAAAAGAACTCGGAGAGCTTTTTAATATACTTTTGGCATTTTTGTTTTCGACGGGCATATATTTTATTATAGCTCTTACAATATTTATCAAAACGGGGGTATCGGTTTGATCGAAGCGATATCCGGGTGGGTCGTATCGGTGCTTACAGCCGCGTTTTTATGCGCCGTTGCTTATTACATAACACCGGAAGGTAAAACAGGTACGGCGCGTACTGTTAAATTCGTTTCATCGCTGATAGTGGCCGCAATAATCGTGATACCCGTTTCACGAGCGATATCCCATACGGATGATATATGCCGTATGGCAGAAAAATTCGCCGCCGGTCCCGCAAATGAAGCTATGCCTCTATCCACCGGTAATGCTGATAAGCTCTACGCCGAATGGACAGCTTCACAAAGCGCGCAGCTTATCGCAGACGGCGTGAGTCAAAGTGTGTATGAAAAATTCGGAAGAGAGGATTTTGAAATTAAAGTCATATCTGAAACCTCCGGGCTTCAAACAAAGATCACCAAAATTATTGTATTTTACGGCTCTGACAACTTTCCGGTGTCGCAAATCACGGAATACATAAGTGAGACATATCAAATTCCATCGGAGGCAATCAAAACAAATGAAACAGGCTGAGCATGAAACGCCCGAAAGCGCCCGCGTCCCCGGTTTAAAAGGGCTGTTCCTATCGGTAAACCGTAAGGAAGTCTGGATTTTCGTGCTGTTGTTTATTCTTGGCATCGCACTCATTCTGCTTTCACGCGGGGGAGACGAAGCTGCCGTGTCAGCGGTTCCGGAATCCAGTGAATTCAACACAGAGGAATTCACATCTCGGGTAGAGCAAAAGCTAGGCTCAATGATATCCGGAATCAAAGGAGCGGGCAGAGTCAGTGTCATGGTTACGATCGATACCGGCACAAGAAAAATATACGCAGCCCAAACAAATACAAAATCCTCCGGAGTCCAAAACGAATCAAGTGAGGAATTTGTCTGGTCTCAGGATAAAAGCGGAGCTAAAACGCCAGTATTGATCGCAGAACAGACGCCATCTGTGCGAGGAGTAGCGGTTGTTTGTGAAGGAGCCATAAATTCGGAGGTACGTAAAAAGGTCATTGAACTTGTCTCATGCGCATTGGATTTGCCAACCAATAAAATCTGTGTCACAAATTGAGTGCTTTTTGGAGGAAAATACATGGAAAAATTAGCAAAAATCAACAGGGTGCCGGAATATATAACCGAACCCGAAGCGGAGCCAGCTCTTCTGACAGCTCCGGAGGAAACAAAAGAGGAAGAAAGCGCCGAAGAACCGAAGCGCGGATTTGCGGAGACATTCCGTGCGCTCATTCCAAAAAAGCGTACAATCCCTAAGCCGTTCCCCTGGAAATCAATAAGCGCCAAAAATGTTCTTGTCGTATCATGTATCGCTTTGATTGCCGTCGCCGGATATATCAACATCAGATATTATCTCAACGATGAACCGGTCGATTCACTTAAGACAGGAGACAATCCCGCAGTGGCCACCGGTGAAAATCCATCCGATGTCGCGTCTGAAGATGAAAATTATTTTACCGTTGCCGTTATCAACCGCCAGCGTGTCCGTGACGAAGCCATTGATCTTCTTCAAACATTAATGGACAGCGAATCAACCCCCGCGGAGCGCCGCGATGAAATAATGGTCGAAATGAACCGCATAGCGGACGAGATTACATATGAAGTAAATATAGAAAATCTCGTCAGAGCAAAGGGTATTAATGAATGCGTCGCAGTAATTAACGATGGAAATGCAAATATCATTGTTAAAAGCGCCGGCCTTACCCCCGCGGAAATAGCTCAGATCAAGGAAATCGTCTATGTTCAGACAGGCATAGTGCCAAAGAATATAAAGATAATAGAAAAAAGTGTATGAAAGAAAATATCGGATATACTATCCGACATAATTCTTATTAACGCGGTAAAGAATAAGCTTTGTATATGGGCTTTTGGTCGAGACCGTATTCCCGCATATATTTATACGGGAATGCGGTCTTTTTCATGTTTCATTATGTTTAAATTATATAATCACGCTTTATAAGAGAAAAGAGTCTGGTATATTGGCTTTTATCTCTTATAAAACAAGGCATATTCAAATATTGTTTTAATAAGATCCGCTTTCACCCGCTGTAAAAAAATATTTCTGCTTATTGTAAAAATTAAAAATTTTCTGCTTTTCCTATTGACATATTATAGGTTTTATGTTATTATACTGACTGGTCAGTATAACGTGCTTTGGAGGATATATGAGCAGAGAAAGAATTATTGACGCAGCAATACGCGTATTTTCACGTGAAGGTTATTATCGTGCGAACATGGACGAGATTGCCCGCGAGGCCGATGTCGCTAAGGGAACGCTGTATTATCATTTTCCGACGAAGCTGGAGCTTTTCAAAACTCTCGTAACCGAAGGCATGACCATGATAACAGATAAAATAAAAAAAGAATTCGACGAGAATACTCCGGTCGATATACAAGTGAAAAAGGCCATTGAAGCGAATATTAATATTTATCTTGAGTATGGAGAACTGGCGAAAATATTTTTCAATGAGCTTTCAAGCGGGATCGACTCCGATGCGCTTGCGGAAATTGATTCGCTTAAAAATAATTATATAAGCTTTATCTCGGATATTTTAAAAAGCGCATCAAGTGAGGAAAATAAAAAAATTATAAATTATAACATGGTCGCCGTCGGAATGCTCGGGATGCTTGATACTGAATGCAAGTATTACCTGAAAAACAGCGATAAAACCACACCTGAGGAAATACGTGATTTCATGCTTGAGATTGTTTCCTCATGGCTTTATAAGAGATTCTGAAGCTGCAGCCCGAAAGCTGTAAATTTAATAAATCAGAAGAGGAGAACTTACCATGGAAAACTCAAACAGCAACATCGACACCGTCATAATGCCGCAATCCGCCTGCAGGGGAGATCAGGTTTCCGTTTTGGCTCGTCTTAAGAACATTGCCTCTGAGGTAAAATATGTGGTAATTGAAATCCCTCTGTACGGAATTTCACAAGTCATGAAGCTCCAGAATGACGGATCATACTCATTGTCATATTGCATCCCCTATGACGCGTATTCCGGAAGCTATAGCGTCAGGATCAATGTGACAGACCGGAATTATAACAGCATCGCTTCTTCATCCTTTGACTATATTGTAAAATAACAGAATATTTTATTTCGAAGAGATTCACGGCAACAAAGGTTAAGGACCCTTTTTACTTGATAAGCGAAGTAAAAAGGGTCCTTATAATTTTGAAATCTTTTTTGTTTCAACATCTTAATCAATTTTTATATTTAAAAAGTGGTTCTTCACAGATTATGTAAAAAATTCCGTTTCTCAAACCCGTTTTATAATATTATACGTTAATTTTAATCCTCAATTATAATATTGCTTGTTCCTATATACAACCTGAGCATATCCTTACTCTTTTCAGCATAAAAATACTATATTAAAATGCAGAAAAGAGGCCGGATATGAAGCTATCACGTATAAAACCCGGCGGCTCTGCCGTGATAAAATCAAACAATGCTCCCGGAGCTCACGGAAAGCGCCTTTTAGATATGGGATTCGTTCCGGGAGCGAAAGTGACAGTAATTAGACGCGCTCCGTTCGGTGATCCGGTTGTGGTTACGTTGTTCGGATATACAATAGGGCTAAGAATGTCCGACGCTGATATGATAGAAACAGAGATCTCGGAGGAACAACGGCACATATGATATTAAAACCCACTATACATGTATCACTTGTTGGAAACCCTAACTGCGGGAAAAGCGCGCTTTTCAATCTGTTAACCGGAGGAAATCAGCATGTGGGCTGTTTTCCCGGAGTTACGGTTGAGAAGAAGGAAGGTCGGGTAAAAAATACCGATATGACGGTTACGGATCTTCCCGGTATATATTCCCTCACCGCGTATTCCGCAGAAGAAGCCGTTACCAGAGATTATCTTTTAACAGAACATCCCGATGTGATAATAAATGTCATTGATGCGACAGCACCGATAAAAGGGCTTTATCTGACATTTTCACTGCTTACTCTCGGAATACCTATGGTTATTGTATTTAATATGATCGATGAAGCAGATAGATACGGCTTTGTTTTCGATTTTAACGGCTTGAGCAAAGATCTCAATACGCGTGCGCTGCCATTATCCGCGACCTCAGGAAGGGGCTCTGCTGAGCTTATCAAAGCGACGAAAAGCATATTTGAAATATATAATAATTCGGACATTGACACGGATTATCAGCTCATCGGCAAAAAAAGCGCTGCCGTTATGTCCTGCGGAGGAAAGATCTCACACGCGATATCACAGGTTAAGGAAATTGTATCAAAAAAAGCAAAATCGGCAAGGCTGCCCGCCGCATATGCCGCGCAGGCAGTTTTTGAAGGCGATGAAAGCATAATCGCAATGCTGTCTTTATCCACAGAGGAATCCGTCAGGATAAACGATGTGAAATCGGCAATATCCGGAACCTATACAGAAAACGCTTTTAATAGAACAGCTTCGATACTTGCGGCGGAAAGATACGCGGCGGCAGAAAAACTCGCGCGGCGTTATATAAAAATGCCCGATATGCCTTTATTGAGAAAGGGAGATATCGCGGCAGACAGAATATTAACCTCAAAGCTTCTCGCGGTTCCGTTATTTGCGGCAATAATGCTCTCGGTTTTTTATATTTCGTTTTCCTTTTCGGGCGGAATACCCGGCGCCATGATTGAAAGAGCTTTTACGGCCGCAGGAGAAGCGATATCAGGTCTTATTTCGAAAATGGGCGCGTCAGAGCTTGTCTGTTCACTTTTTACTGATGGTATTGTCAGAGGAACAGGAAGCGTCATATCGTTTCTTCCCGTAATCCTTACGTTGTTTTTCTTTTTGTCGGTTCTGGAAGACAGCGGATATATGGCACGTATCGCATTTATTACGGATGCTCCGTTGAGAAAGCTCGGTCTTTCCGGCAGATCAGTCGTTCCTCTATTGATCGGCTTCGGATGCACGGTTCCGGCGATAATGGCGTCAAGGACGCTTCCGGACAGGCGCAGCCGTGAAATGACAGCTTTTCTGCTGCCATATATGTCATGCGCGGCAAAAATGCCTGTTTATGCGATGTTCGCATTAGCTTTCTTCGGTTCTTTCGCACCCTTGTACATGCTGCTCATATATATTACCGGCATTTGCTTTGGGATAATAGCCGCGTCCATGATGAAATCCACTATTTTTAAAAAAGGTGATGCCGGATTTTTACTGGAAATGCCGCCATACAGGCTTCCGTCGGCAAGAACCGTTTTCCGCGATATGTTAAAAAGAGCCTGGGAGTTTTTAAAAAAAGCCTTTACAATTGTATTATTTACATCTGTTATTATCTGGGCGGCACGTACATATGGCTTTGATCTTCACCCGGTGGACGATATATCTGACAGTATTCTCGCACATATAGGCAAAGCCTTTGCCTATATCCTGCGCCCCACAGGCTTAGGCGACTGGCGCGCGGCAAGCGCTCTTTTGGCCGGACTCGGAGCAAAGGAGAATATAATAAGCACTCTCGGCGTCCTTTTGGGCGCAAATGGCGGAGAACAATTTTATACCGCTCTGCGGAGCATATTCTCTCCCGCCTCAGCTTATTCCTTTATATGCTTCGTGCTTTTATATTCTCCGTGCGCCGCCGCGCTTTATTCTTACCGAAAGGAGCTGTCAGGCAAAAAAGCCGTCGCCGCGATGGCGGCGCAGACCTGCGTTGCGTATATCGCGGCGACAGCGGTATTCTTCTTTGCGAATCTGTTTACATTTTGACTTTTATTTTCAAACTTAAAAAGCGAAATATTTATTTTTCTGCCTGCCGGTGCGACCGTAAAGGGCGCCGAGCGAAGCCGCCGCTTCTTTGGCGTTTTCACCGGTGATATAATCCTTCATGAGTCTTCCCTCTTCAAAACATAACTCATCGTGAAGCGGGAAAAAGTTTTCTATCAGAAATGATCCGTACTTTACAAATCTGTATTCACCCACAAGTCTGTATTCCTTGCTTAAATTATCAACAGCCACGCTGTAATAATTTTTTATCGAATCGACAAGAGCCTCGGCTTTATTTTCGGGTGAAAATACAATTGTCTTTGCAATATCGAAATTGATGTTGTTTATGGTTCCGTGGCTGTCGCTGCTGCCGACAACCGGAACGCGGATACCCTTTGAAAGAGCATCGTAATAATGCGAGGTCTGAAATCCGTTTTGTTCGAAATATCTCTCTCCGCCGAGAACCTCAAAGGCGTCAAAAATTCCGCTGGCAAGCAGATAATCCGTAACCGTTTCCGGAACATGGAACGTGAAATCTATCCAGTTCGGATGCGGGAATATCGCAAGTCCGCCGCCGCGTCTGATATGATCGCATATCCATTTACATACGGCTATCTGATATCGCGGAAAGCCCTCCGGCAGATTAAGCGTTTTTGAGGATTCTAGCATTTTTTCTGTGAATTCCGCGCTTGTCATGACATCGGGACACTTTATTTCTTTATCTTCATTTTCATTTTCATTTTCCATCGAGCGGAATTCCGCTCCGGTTCCGACCTCCTTGGCCTGAGTTCCGTCGGAAATGATGCCGTTTACGCTGTACTTGCTTCCGAAATTCACTATGTGGAACGGATTTGAAGGAAGATGGATTTCTTCTCCCGGAACAATCAGAAAATCATGTTTGATATTTTTATAGGCGTCTATCGCCTTAAGCGACGGATAATAACGGTAATGGTCTGAAATAACCGAGAAATCGTAACCGCATTTTCTGAGATTGGCAGCGACGATCGCAGGATCTTCTCTTCCGTCGGAATAACAGGAATGGACGTGAAGATCACCGATAAACGGATATCTTCCCTTCAAATCCTTTCCGACCGAAAACACCGGCAGAGACGCGATGCGGCTTTCTCCGGAATATATCATTACAAGGTGTTCCTGCTCCTCGTGAAATGTATGTGTGAATCTCAGCGCTCCGTCATCGCCGGGCTTCACATTATAACATGATGATACGGTGGGCAGAGACGAATATGCCAAATCACGCTTGTATAACGGCCATACCGCAACGCGGTATTCGCTGCCGCGGAATTTTACATGACTTCCGAGCGGCTTTATTGTTATTTCCGCCGGTTCTCCGTCAACGGTCACCTTAGGGTAAATATCGTAATACGAAAGCTCCGTTTTCATTGATAAAATGCCTCCGAAATATATTTCATGGTAAACTAAACTCATTATACATCATCAAGCGACTGAGGTCAATTGAAGTTTTGATTATTTTTTAAGTTTTCTTATTAACATGGCAATAAAACAACCGCTCTTATGATAAAAAGGTTTTATTATATGCTTTTTTCTCTTAGGATTGTTATTAAAACGGCATTTAAATAAGCCTTGTTTTATTAGAGAGAAAAGTCCATATATCAGAGCCTTTTCTCTTTTTTAACGGTAATTATTTAAATGCCGAGTTAATAATGCGCATTATCGCGCTTTGTTATAACCAAATGCCTTTCTCTCTCATTTCATTTTCTTTATGACATAAAAGCTGATGAAAAGCATAAAGAGCAATATTATGTTTCAAATAGTATTTTCCCGGTTGAAGCAGAATAAAAATAATGCTATAATATATGATATTAAATCAAAAAGGCAGCAAAACATATGTATTATTGCGATCTTCATCTTCATACGGTGCATTCCTTCGATCACGACGAAAAAGAAGACTGCTCCGTGATAAATCTCTGCAAACAGGCGATTAAAAATGGGCTTTCCGAAATTGCCATAACCGATCATTATGATATAAACGGTATAATAGACGGATTTTATCCTCCGGTAGATATAAATGCGATAAAAACCGACATAATGAACGCCAGAGAATTGTTCGGTAAAAAGCTTGAAATTGTTTTCGGAATCGAGCTCGGACAGCCCGCGCAGAAAAGCGAGGAAGCAAAGCGTTTTCTAACCGAAAACAGCTTTGATTTTGTCATAGGATCGCTTCATAACAACCGCGGGAAAGAGGATTTTTACTTCATCGATTATCCGAATACGCCGCGAAACGAGCTTGTCACACTGTGGAACAACTATCTCGAGGAAACAAAAGAACACATTGTCTGGGGCAGAGGAAAATATCATACAATGGCGCATTTGAATTATCTTCTACGTTATTATAAGCGTTCAGGCAATGACGACATAGTGAATATCCCCGAAAAAGAAGAGGTTTTCAGAGAAATATTTCGACTGCTTATTGATAACAACATCGCTCTTGAAATAAACACCTCCGGACTTCGCCAGGGTCTCGGGGATTTTATTCCTCAAAAAAGCTTGATCGCATTATATGCCGACTGCGGCGGAAGAATGTTCACAGTCGGAAGCGACTCTCACGCTCCGTCGCTGTGCGGCTTCGGCGTGCCGGAGGCATATGATTTAATAAAATCGCTCGGAATAAACCATGTCATGGTCCCGCGCGGCGGATCTCTCGTGGAGCTGACGATATGAAAGATGATTCATTAAAAACGAAATATCCGATCATGCTCGTCCACGGCATGGGATACCGCGACTATTCGCTGATCCCGTATTGGGGACGTATTCCGTCTGTCCTTGAAAAAGGAGGGGCGTCAGTATATTACGGCCATCAGGACAGCCACGGATCCGTATATCACAACGCGATACAGCTACGCCGTTCACTTTTAAATATTCTGAAAGAAACCGGAGCTGACAAAATCAACATAATCGCTCACTCAAAAGGCGGTATCGATGCACGCAGAATGATTGTTATACCTGGAATTGACGAACATATAGCTTCTCTTACAACCGTATCTACACCTCACAGAGGAAGTAAAACAGTTGACCTGCTTTTTAAGTATTTTAAACCGGCCGTTAACAGTATTTGCGCTTTATCCGATTTATGGTTCTCATTCCTGGGAGACGAATTACCCAATTCAAAGAGAGCTTATTATTCTCTTTCCAAAACATTTTCGAAAGGTTTTAATGAAAAAATACTGAACTCACCTAAGGTATATTATCAAAGCTATGCGTGTCAGATGCGAAACGCCTTTTCGGATCCCCTCTTAATGATTCCTTTTACTTTCGTCAAGCACATAGACGGAGAATGTGACGGACTGGTCGCAGTCAAAAGCGCTCGATGGGGTGAATTTAAAGGTGTCGTGTCTTCACCGGGAATCAGAGGAGTGTCTCACTGTGACGAAATTGACCTGCGCAGATCAAAAATTTTCTTCGGAAGCAGAAAATCGGATGAGAATTTTTTAACTGTAGACGATATCACGAAACTTTACATCCACATAGTGTCCGATCTTGTCAAAAAGGGATTCTGACATAACATTTACTTGAATAAGTGGTGCGACATTAGTATATACAATGAAAAATGTAAGGTATGAGCGAATAAGTTTCATTACCTTATGAGCTTTTTCGTTGTGGGAGGAAAATATGACAGTGAAAAACACGGTAGCATGGAAACTGGGTATATGCATGATAATTTCCGCTATTCTGTTTACCGGTTGTCAGAATAACAGTAAGCTGGCCATGACGGAAAGAAGCGATACAGAGCAAAGCGATACAAAGAATACACATGACAAAGAACAATATCAAAATTACAACAAACCAATTACCGCTTTACCGATTTATAATACTATAATATATCAAGGAAACGTGCTTGCAACCTCAAAGGATCTGATAATATGCAAATCGCCGGTTGACGGATATTCAATTTACGCAACTCAAAGCGGTTCTGTCGATCACCGTCTCTATACAAAAATAAATTTAAGCTTACCGTCGGAAATGCAATATGATTCCTGGAAGCTGATTCCCATGATACGCGGAGGAAGCGGAGTTGTTGTCGAAATCACGAGAAAAAGCGAAAAAAGTTATTATATATTTGAACCGAATCTGTCTGATTTTAATTCGGCAAAATTAGAATCCTGCGGCGATTGGCAGAATTTTATTTTTATAGGTGAAATTCCAAAAGATGAAATTACAGAGCTTCTATTAAAAGTCGGCGATACGCCTCTTTCGGCTTTGCCGGCAAATGAAACCGTATTATTTCAGGGAAGCGTGGCGTATACGGAAAAAAAGCTTGTAATTTGCGAATCTGACGATGGCTTATATTCAGTTTACGCGACGCAAAGCGGAAATGACGGGGACAAAGCTTACGCAAAAATGTATCCGATGATCCCGACAAATTTGAAATATGATTCATGGCGGCTGCTTCCGTTGATACGAGGCAGAGGCGAGGTCGTCGCGGAATTTACAAGCAACGGAATAAAAAGTTATTACAGCTTTGCGGTAAATATATCTGATTTTAATTACGCAAAACTGGATGAGGAGGGCAAGTGGCAGCTTTTGTCATTCAAAGGCGAAATACCTGCGGATGTGGTTGCTCAGGCTTTGGACTTAGCAATAAACGGTCCGCCTTCCTCGTTGCCGGATGGTGAAAAGGTAATATACCGCGGCGGATTTATAGGTGATCATGCAACATTGGTTTTATGCAAATCAGCAGCTGATCGTTATTCTGTTTACGCGGCAATATCTGACATCTCCGGGCGTGATTCATATATAAAAATGCGTCTGAATATTCCCGAGGATATGGAATACGACTCATGGGAGCTGCTTCCGTTTGTATATATCAATGAAAGCATCGTCATAAAATTCACCGCAAATGGCGAAAACAGCTATTATCTCTTCGATCCGAATGCTACCGATTATGATTCGGATAACCATTATACAGGCGAATGGCAGGATTTTTATATCGGAGCAGAAAAAACAGAAAAAGAAATATCCCGCATCCTGGACAGAATTGATAAAGGGCCGCTTTACGAGCTTCCGTCAGACGAGTCTATACTATTTAAAGGTCATCTGAATGTAACCTCGTATGACTTGATAATATGCGAATCCCCGTCGGAGGGATATGCGATTTATGTAACTAACAATCACATAAAGAATAAGCGAACATATATCAAAATGGATATTGACATACCGGATGAAATTCAATATGATTCGTGGCGGCCGCTGTTTTACGCGGGAGGCACCGGCGGAAGCGGCGGAGCCGGTGTAATCCTGGAATTCACACTCGGCGGTGAAAAGAGTTATTATGGATTCGAAACTTCAACATACGGCGATGATGTGTATGGGTGGCAGAGTTTTAAAGGCGCCTACAAGCTTGACAAAGACGACGAATTTCTGGCAAGCTTATTGAATCAATAAATGAATGGAAATAAACACTGTACGACATAAACTGTATAATAATATTCCAAGCATATTTACCAGACAGAAATTATTAACGGCATTTATTAAAACGGCATTTAAATAATGTCTACTGAATAATGCCGTTTTCTAACGGCATAGGTTTTGGCAGTTGAAAAACCAGCCAAAACCCTCCAAAATCATTGATTTTGGAGTTCAGCATTCATTGATTGCCGCCTGTTTTCTAAATTGGTCGGGTGTCGACCATTTTAGAAGTGCAAGGTTTTTGAGCTGTAAAGCTTAAAAACCTTGCTCCTGATCAATCATTGTTTTCATCTTTTCCTTACTGTCGTATGTGTTTCATGATTGTTCAGCAGACATTATATAAGTCGTGTTTTATAAGAGAGAAAAGCCCATATATCAGAGTCTTTTCTCTCTTTACATGGTTATTAATATGCATAATTTTTTGTTGTTCGATCATGTCAAAAAAAATTCTGATATAACTTTTACTTAATTTACTCATAAGAAATATATATTTTACTTATGGAGAAAAAGGGATATAATATTAATATAGATACGAAATACGGAGATATGAAAATTTTACTCCGCATTTCTTATGAGGAGAAATATTATATGGTACGCGTCATAGCCGGAGCCCAATGGGGCGATGAAGGTAAAGGAAAAATAATTGATATTCTCGCTTCGCAGGCGGATGTCGTCGTCCGTTCCCAGGGAGGGAACAACGCCGGCCACACTGTCGTTCACGGCGGGAATATATACAAGCTTCATTTGATACCGTCCGGTATATTATATCCGGATACGCTTTGTCTCATCGGAAGCGGTACTGTCATTGACCCAAAAGTCATCCTTTCCGAAATTGACACCCTTGAAGCATCTGGAATAAATGTAAGTAATCTCAGAATTGACAAACGCGCTCACGTCATCATGCCTTATCATATCGCGCTCGATTCCCTTCTTGAGTCGTTCCGCGGAAAAGGAGACATCGGCACGACAAAACGCGGCATCGGTCCTTGTTACACCGATAAAACAGAGAGATGCGGTATTCGCATTTGTGATATTCTCGACGCAAACATTTTCCGCGCGAAGCTTGTCGACGCATTAAAGCTTAAAAATGAAATGCTTACAAAGGTTTTCGGTTCGGAACCTTTCGACGCAGAAAAAATTATAGAAGAATATACCATTTATGCCCGCAGACTTGAGAAATATGTTGACGATGTGTCCGTTTTGACTTATAATGCAATAAAGGCAAACAAAAACGTACTGTTTGAAGGCGCACAGGGCACTCTGCTCGATCTCGATATGGGAACATATCCCTATGTCACCTCCTCTCATCCGCTTACAGGCGGCGCCTGCATCGGAACGGGCATCGGGCCGACACTTATCGATTCCTGTCTCGGAATAGCGAAAAGCTATACAACTCGTGTAGGCAAGGGTCCTTTCCCGACCGAGCTGTTTGATGAGACTGGAGAACGCATTCGTCAAGTCGGCGCCGAATTCGGAACCACCACAGGACGTCCGCGCCGCTGCGGATGGATGGATACTGTTATTCTCCGTCACGCGGTCAGAGTAAACGGGCTCACCGAGATTGCGCTCAATAAGCTCGATACTCTCACAGGAATTGAACAAATCAAGGTATGCGTTTCATACGAGCGTAATGGTAAGAACATTTCAGACTTTCCCGCGACAATAGAGGAGCTTGCCGAATGCTGTCCCCAATACATCACTCTTCCCGGCTGGAACGAAGAAATATCGGGCTTCGCCTCGTTTGACGATCTTCCCGAAAATGCAAAGAATTATGTTCTTGAAATAGAGAAACTTGCCGGATGTAAAATATCGATGGTGGGCGTCGGACCGGACAGAAAACAAAATCTGCTTCGTTAAAATTATGTTTGTTTGCCGTTTTTATTGAAAGGCAGAATATCCGATATTAATACTTATTAAAACGGCATTTAAATAAGTCGTGTTTTATAAGAGAGAAAAGCCCATATACCAGAGTCTTTTCTCTCTTTAAGCGGTAATAATTTAAATGCCGAGTTAATAATAATTAACACCGGTATGCATACTGATTATCATGAATAATAATTACGGTAGATTCGCATCGCTCCTTGCGGTTATATCAATAATAATTTCATTACTCGCCGCTTCGGTGTCCTGTTCAAAAATAATTGAACCGGATACCGATATGTCCGTTTCGGACAGCGGCGGGTATCGTCTTTATAACGGCAATTATTATAAAATAACCGCAAATGAAGACATGTCCTCAAAGGCCAATGACCTTGTAAACTTCTATAATGCCTGCGACAACGCTTCAAAAGCTATGCTGTATGTCGGCATGCCGACGAAATCAATGTTTGCCGGGTTCAAAGATGATTACTCCGCGAAAAATGAATCCGGAATGACCGCCGGAATCAATAGATATTATATGGATGCGCTGCGTCCTTCCGATTTCGAAGATATCGGGCTCGATTCCTTTATGAAAACCTGCGGTTATTACAAGCCCAAAGCCGGCTATTCAATATACAGCAAAATAATGGAGACGATCATAGAGTATTATAATTACAAAGACCGTGATCTTTCGCCTCTCAAGGCTGAAAACCATAAAGCTGTTACGGCAAGCGACTCGTTCACCGGCGAATACGCCGCTTCATATAACGCTGCGTCCGGCGAAACCGCCGAAACTATGAGCGAAGCGGAAACATATTCCGTTCTGCTTCCGGAAAATGACGACATTTTCCGTGTTAAATATAAATCAAGCAATGCTGAATATATAAGCGATTTCACCGAATACAACGGCTCGGTATACAATACCGACACGAAGTTGATGTCTGATAAACGTCTTTTACCCATTCTGTCTGATGATTATACGCAAATGATCTTGTATAATTTAAAGCTTACAAAGCCTATTATTGTTTTTCATAACCTGGAAGACCTTTCGGTAATCGGTCTTTTGTCTCAAACCTTTGGGAAGGTAATATCATATGATCTGACTAAAACCGATCTCGGCACTGCAGAAAAGCTGATCGGGGATAACACAGACGCTCCGCTCGTCCTCGTCCTGATTGATATAACGCGTCCTCTTACCGGGATGCATACAAACACTGATATAAAAAATCTTTCAATAAACGAGGACGGAACCACCACACGCTCCGTAAGGTCAAGTACACGCCGTATGGTAAACCCGCAGCCGCGTGTTTCAACCGCGCCTCATGCCAATAATCTATTAAAGCTAAAGGACAAGCTCGACGGCATGGGATGCGAATTGATGTATATTGCCGCTCCTCCGAAAATCACTCCCGATTATACTCTTTTACCGGAAGGCGCCGAGGATCACACAAGTGAGAATCTTGATGAATTTCTGAGCGCAATTGACGGCAAGGTAGATTATATAGACTGCAGAAGTTATTTCGACTCGATCGGATACGACAAAGAGAAATGGTTTTACGACACTGACCATCACTGGCATGCGGAAAGCGCCTTTATAGCTTATCAAAAATGTATAAATAAAATCAAAGATGAGTATGGATGGTATGATGTTGATCCGCAAAGCCGCAATACCGATATAAATAATTTCACATTTGATTGGCATGAAAAATATTACATCGGGTCAAACACGAGGGATTTCAATATCAATTACGCCGGAAGCGACGATTTCTGCCTGATAATTCCCAAATTTGATACATTAATTAAATATATGCGCACCTTTGAGTCCGGCGGAATTGTACGCACAGGCACATATTATCAGGCGCTAATCGATCAATTCTATCTCGACGAAGCAGATCCGGTAAGCATAAAATACGCGGCATATATCGGCGGAGATCGCAATTCCAATAAAATTGAGAATTATGATTCGACCGCGTCGGATAAAAAAATCCTCATGGTTGAGGATTCGTTCTCGCTCCCTGTCGACTGCTTCATGAGCCTGAACTTCAAGGAGCTTTATACAATTGACATAAGGTTTTATACGGCCAGAAGCATTTCGGCGTTCGTTAAAGCATATGGAATAGATATGGTTGTAATCGTTTATTCCCCGGAAACCATGTCAAATCGCGACGTTCTTTATAAATTTAATTGAGACCGTCCGTGAGCGCAGAACTAAAACCACGGTAGTAAAGCGTTTTCCTCATTTTTGTCCATTCTCGTAAATCCGAGCGGGAAATATACCGATTCCCGCTCGGATTTATCTTCGTAATACATAATTTCATGGAATTGGATTAACTTTTCATATACTGATATTGTCGTACAATGCTTGTTGCAGGCTTTAGTTATAAAAACAGCAATTAAATAATGTCTACTGAAGTTTTGGCAGCAGAAAAACCAGCCAAAACCTGCAGTATACATTGATTGCCGTCTGTACAATCATTGTTTTCATCATTTCTTACTGTTGTATTTGTTTTATGATTGTTCAGCAGACATTAAATAATCATTTACAAGAGAAAAAAGCCAATATACCAAGGCTTTTCTCTCACAAGCAGTTATTAACTAATTGCCACGATATTAAATTTAAATTGCTTTCGATATAAATTCTTTAAAAGAATTTCTTACCGCGGCCGCGTTGTCGCTGATAATCAATACGGCAAACTTGCCACTGGTAAATATTAACGCTTTGTTTACACGCTCTAATTGAGTCGGATCATACTGCTCATACAATTTGATCCGATTTTTTACATGTTCATCCAAAGATTTTTTTGCTTCTTCAATATCGGCGGAATTCTTTACGGTAATAACCGCAATTTCATCCGCTTTCCCCTCCGACGAGTACGCAAGGAAGTAATTTTCAACTTTATTATATGGCATATTGGATAAATATGTAAACATCTCGCTGGCGTCCTCCGCGCTTCCGTTAACAGAGGACATTTCCGGAAGCAAGCTGTCAGCCGCCAACATTGTTTTCTGTAAATCATAAAGACTTACCGCCGCGGTATTATCGGGAGCGCAACTAAATAAAAAGCACATTAAAATCGATGTTATGAGTAAAGACGTACATATTTTGCTTGCTTTTGCTTGTTTAATTATCATAATTCTGTTCACCAATCCTGTCGCGCTTAATTAAAAACTTCATTAATGATTTCTTGTATCTTCTGCGTTTCTTCCTCGGTAACCCCGTTATTTTCCTGTTCAAAACCGTTGACATAGATACAAAGTATGAATTGATTATTTTCTATCGGTATATATTTCCAGGTTATAGTATATTTGTTATACTCATCCGAATATGAAATTTTATCTGATATACCGTTAAGCATTGTTTCTGCTATTTGAGCATTTTCTTCGGTTATTCCCGAATTAAAGCCAATAAACGCATATGCCTTTTTTTCGTCGATAGCTTTTTTAAGTGTTGAAGCTATTTCGTGAACATCATCAATCATAGATTTGTTTTGATACCCGTAGTTATACTTTAAACCGGTTGACGTGGGGAAGAAATCAGTGTTCCAGCTTCTGTCAGAGAACATGGCGTCGTTCTGGTTGAAGCACATATAATTTCTGGTTTCGGCATCTGAATAAATATCAGTGTGATACCACTCGCCGTCCAACTTGATTAAATCCCATGAATGATATCTCTCCGAGTTATGTACAACCATACACTCAATGTTCATCATCTGCATAAACATTCGAAATGTGGTGGCGTATCCAACACAGACGGCATTATGATATTTCAGTACACCATAAGGATTGTCACAATCCGCTTGCGTCGAAGGAATAACCGTGAGAATACCTTTATCCTGGCGAAGCTTATGCGTCATCCAATCGTAAACTGCCAGTTCCTTTTCATAATCCGTCATGCCTTCTTTTATTATTTCCTTTAATATTTCAGATGCCATATCAAGGGTTTCCTTTTCCTTGTCGGTAAGAGCGGAGGCATCATGTGATATATATGCATCGGAAATTTTTTGCGTCGATTTAATCTCATATTCACCCGCTATAACAACATCATTTTCCTGAGCCACATCCTGATCCGTCGACATATTTTCGGAAATCAACGCTTTAAGCTCATCTACATTTTTCATAGTTAAAATACTCGCCGCTGTATTCAGGGATAAGCCGATCACCAATACACCGGCAATGCAAAAAATAGTAATTAATTTTGTCTTTTCTTTCATAAAACAACCCTTTAAACTTTTTATTGTGCAGACTATCGAGTATTATATATAAAACAAAATATAAAATCAAGTACAATATATTAAATTACTTTATACTTAAATTTTTACCAATCGCTAACTCGGTAATTATTAAAACGGCATTTAAATAAGTCGTGTTTTATAAGAGAGAAAAGCCCATATACCAAAGTCTTTTCTCTCTTTAAGCGGTAATTATTTAAATACCGAGTTAATAAATAATCTACTAAAAAGAAAAGGTTCTTGTATTGCTGTTTAATAAATTACGCCGAATAAAAACGAATACTCGTGACAGAGGATTCGTTTTTATTATAGAATTATTTATAATTCGTTCGCAGTTTATTTCTGTATGAGCCTGAACTTTAAGGAGCTTCAAACAATTTATATCAGATTTTATATTACGAGAAGCATTCCGCCATTCGTAAAAGAACTTAGTATTGGCGTGGCCGTGATCGCTTATTTCCGAATACAATGTCCAATCGCAACGTTCTTTATAAATTCATCTCAGTCATTCCGTGAACACAGAACGCATCCGCAACCGCGCACATCTCGTCAAGAGAAAGCGTTTCTCCCCTTCTTTTTCCGTCAATATGTGAAAATTCGAGCGACGCAGATAATGATTCCTTCGAATACCGGTCTAAAAAGTATGACCGCAAGGAATTAGAAAGAGTTTTTCTTCTTTGAGCAAAAGAAGCTCTTATTACTTCAAAAAGCAGCGAAACAGACAACGGATTTACAGGCCTCACATGATTGGGTTTTATTGATATAACAGTTGAAACAACCTTCGGCTGTGGCATAAAATTGCCGGGATTGACATCAAAAAGCTTTTTCATTACAGCATAATACGAGGCGGAGGCAGTGATCGCGCCATATTCCGGAGCTCCGGGCTTTGCGCAAAGGCGCTGTGCCGCTTCCTTTTGTATCATCAGAGTAATTGAATCGAAAAACATATCGTTTCCGAAATAGCGGTCATTTGTCTCAAGAATGTGCATGATAAGCTCGCTTGTAATTGAATAAGGAAGATTGGCGCAGACAGAGATCTTTTTCCCTTTCATTTTTTCCGAAGCAAGTTTATTTAAATCAAGTTTTGTCGCATCGCCGAATACTATCTCTATATTTGTCCTTTCGCCCATGACAACCGGTAAAATGCTTTGTAATTTCTCGTCTATTTCAACAGCGACAACGTTTTCAAATTTATCTGAAAGCTTTAACGTAAGGCTGCCGATTCCGGGTCCTATTTCGACGCACCCGCGAGCAAACGGATCAGAAGCCGCGGCGGCCTCCGCGATCCTTTCGGGAATGGCTTCATTGATCAGAAAATTCTGACCGAATTGTTTTTTAAAAGAAAAGCCCGCCGCTCCGAGCACAACCGATATTTCCTTAGGAGAATAAATATTCATATTTTGTTTTTCTTTATAATTATATATTTTTACAATTAGAATTTTCAAGAAAGATTTGCAAGTGGATTTCCGTTCTGATATAATATATATGGATTTATGAAAACGCCGTTTATCGAAACCGAATATTGAAGATATATATCATCGGAAAATCCGCTTTGTCCTAGCTTTCCGATTATCTGTGATTTATATACCGTATCGCCATCCTGAACGGAAATTGAAGCAAGGTGATAATAAATACTTTTTACACCCAGTCCGTGATCGATTATCAGCGTTTTTCCTCCAAATATCGTGTCTTCGGCGAAAACGACCTTTCCGTCGTTGGCAGCAAGTACCCCACTGCCTTCTTCGTTTACATAATCGACACCGGATTGCCTTATTTCATTGTCGGTTCCGCTGACTTTTATTACAGAGCCGAAGCGTGTCCTGATCCATGTGTCATTGCCGAAAACAGGCAGAATGAATTCCCCGTTCCACAGCTTTTCACCGACAGGAGCGTTGTTCAGTGCCTCCAACTTTGCCTGCAATGAGCCGTATGCCGAAAGATACTCATCCGACGTGCATCCGCATTTCGACGGAGTGACCGTGTTTTCATCAAACTCTTTGCTGTTTACGGTAAAGGACGCGCGTAATGACGATTTTGCTCCGATAAACTCAATAGTCTTTTCACCGGCGCTCGTTTCCGCGGGTATTGCAAGCAGGACAAGCCCGTTTGACCCATATGATATCATAACCGGCTTCCTGGACAAAGCGTCGGTATTGATATCAAACGTTTCACCGGTTGCGTTCATGACCTTAATTATTATTATTTCACCCGGATTAACAGTTAAAGCGCTTAATATCAGAGATGCCGGCTCATCGTATTGAAGAGCCACTTTAAACTTCATCCTGCCGTAGCAATCGCTTTCGCCTGTCTTTTTACTTCCGACTGAATCAACAGCCGTATCTCCTGTGACATTATTATCGGCTTTTTCGCGATACCATTCGGCTTCTATCTCAGCTGTCAGATTTCCGTCATAACCATAGTTAAAGCTGTCAAGCTCTGCTTCGTCTCCGTTAAATACAAGTTCGCCTTTTTCATTATATATTTTAACATTGAGCCAATCCGGCTTTGAGCTGAATTCAAATTTAAGCCGGATATCATCCGATATGGACATGACGCCGGAAGGGTTTTCACCTTTATAGTCGCAGGTTCTGTATTCCCCGCCTGCCGTTTTATAGCTCCAGGTTGCGTCTTCCGGATAAACACGGCTTGATGTCTCTCCGGCTGTCACCGTAAATATGGGCATGCTTGAATACTCATATACAAAAGCAGTTTCCGGAAGCAAAAGCAGCTTCAGCGCGTAATTCTTATTTATTCGGTAATACTCGCCATGCGAATCCACATATAAGCAGTCGTCAGGAGATGACGAAAGAAGAAGCGTATATGAAGAGATCCCGCTGATTTTATTGAATTCAACTCCGATCCGGCTATATTCATCGCTGTCTCTGGCCGGCGCCTTAATCTTCACGCCGGATGAAATTATTCCGGAATAAAACGATATATCCTCTTCGGAATCATATGTATGCTTTTCGTCCTGTATATTCAATATGACTTCGGATATCTGTTTGGGTGAAAGCGACGAAGATGTATAAATAATTAATATCGCCGCCACAATGACAGCCGGTATACAAAGAAGCGCCGCGATCAGCACTATAATCCTTTTTTTACCAGATTTACTTTTCATTGCAGAATTACCCGTCCGGCAACGTGAAGCTCGTCGGTGTCATATATCCTTATCGGATTATAAGCCGAATTCTCAGAAATAAGATAACAACCTCCGTTTCTATATTCAAGACGTTTGCATAAGCTCTCTCCGTTGAGAATAAAAATACCTATCTCGCCGGGTTCGAGGGTGCTTTGCTTTTTAACCCAGACAACAGCTCCGTTTTCAATTACCGGAATCATGCTGTCACCGCGTATTTTAATTCCAAAGCTCGCGTCATCCGGCGCGTTTTCCGCCCAATCCATAGCATAGTCGTCGGTAAGCAGCGGCAGCGCAGCGCCGGCGGCGGCGGGCGCGTCATATACAGGGAGGCGTTTTGGTTTAAGCTTTTGCTTGAAGGCGGATTCCTTTTGTTTCAGGCACGTATTTGATTCGTACTCGGCGGAATTCATAACGGAGCCTCTTGCGCGGTCATCAAGAGAGCGGAACAGCATAACCAATTTCCTTTCTTCATCTGACAGCTCTACCGGAGCCGGCAATATACCGTCGAACACAAGCTCCTCGACGGTAACTTCCAAAAATTCCGCGATTTTAAACACGGAGGCAAGCCTTTCAGTGTCAGATTCCCGCTTGAGCATGCTGTCGAGAGTGGTATACGGTATTCCGGCCGCTTTCGCAAGCTGAGCTTTCGTTATTCCGCGATCTTTCAATAGGACAGATATTTTCCCGCTGAAGGACATATGTATACCAGCCTTTCTTAATGTTTTATTTACATTATATCTTATAATTCAGTATATACTCATATATCATAACATAAATTACGGCCTTTGTAAACAGCATTTTACGATAATACATAATATTTTATACTCTGGTTTGTATATTCGGAGGCAATAATGCGAAAATACATAATTTCAAATGGTTCAACAAGAAAAAAACGCCCGGTATTGTTTAATATTGCGGCAATTTTTGCGGGTGCCGTGGTGCTTACCGCTTTGTCTGCAGCTTTGATGAACGTGATAGTAGTTTCATCCTCAGCTCCGCATATTATTTCATATGGTAAAATTTCTCCGGACACAGAATTATATGACAGTGAATTGATAAAGGAAACGCCGAAATATGACTGTATAATAATTCTCGGCGCAAAGGTCACGGGCACAAGGCTCAGCAACATATTGGAGGACAGGACAAAGGCAGGAATTTTGGCATATAAGGACGGTATGTCCGACAGAATAATAATGAGCGGAGATCACGGTAAAAAGGATTATGACGAAGTCAACGCGATGAGGGAGTACGCGGAACGTCTGGGCGTTTCCACTGACGATATTTTTCTCGATCACGCGGGATTCTCAACTTATGAATCGATATATCGCGCAAAAAATGTCTTCGGAGCGAAACGCGTTCTTATAATAACTCAAAAATATCACCTCTATCGTGCCGTATTTATTGCCCGCAGACTTGGACTTGACGCTGACGGCATTTCTTCCGATTTTCGTGAATATGGCGGCATGCCTATGTTCGAAGTGCGCGAAATAATAGCAAGATGCAAGGATTTTCTTATAACACTTCTGCCTGAACGAAAATATGACGGCGATGTCTATGTCCTTTCCGGCAGCGGAACCGTTACACATGACATGCAGCCCGGAAGCCATGAAGCCTGATTTATCTTCGAAGCTTTTTGTCACAAGGCGGAAATCTATCAAATTTCATATTGGTTTTTTAGCACTCGCTTTGATTTTCTGCTTTAATATGCCCATGAGCAATTGTGAAATTTATGTTAATATTCGGCACAGGTATTGATTTTTTGAGATATGAGGTATAGAATAAACACTGTTCTTGGCACTCGGACACTTCGAGTGCTAATCAATATAGAAAATATTAATACACACTATAAACAGGAGGACATTCAAATGAAATTGAAACCACTTGCAGACAGAGTTATTCTTAAAATGGTCGAGGCCGAGGAAACCACAAAAAGCGGCATTATCCTCGCGGGCGCGGCAAAAGAAAAGCCGTCCGTCGCTCAGGTCATTGAGGTCGGCCCCGGCGGAAACGTCGACGGCAAAGAAGTTGTCATGACCGTCAAAGCGGGTGACAAAGTCATTACCAGCAAATATTCCGGAACCGAAGTAAAGATTGACGGGATCGAATACGTCATCGTCAGACAGAGCGATATTCTCGCGGTCGTCGAATAATCAAACGCATATTAACAAATAATTAAGGAGTAAATATTATGGCAAAAGAAATTATTTACGGCATCGATGCCCGCAACAAGCTCATGGCCGGCATTGACAAGCTCGCCGACACTGTTAAAATTACCCTTGGCCCGAAAGGCAGAAACGTTGTTCTCGATAAAAAGTACGGCTCTCCGCTGATCACAAACGATGGCGTTACGATAGCAAAAGAAATAGAGCTTGACGACGCGTTCGAAAATATGGGCGCCCAGCTCGTAAAAGAAGTCGCAGTCAAGACAAATGATTCCGCGGGAGACGGAACGACAACCGCCACCCTGCTTGCTCAGGCCATCATCCGTGAAGGCATGAGAAACGTCACCGCAGGCGCAAACCCGATGATCATTAAAAAGGGTATCAAGAAGGCCGTGGACAAAGCCGTCGAAGCTATCAAAGCTAACTCAAAGAAGCTCAACGGCTCCGATGACATTGTCAGAGTCGGAACAATATCCGCCAGCGACGAGCTTGTCGGAAAGCTTATAGCCGATGCCATGGAAAAGGTCACATCTGACGGAGTTATTACCGTTGAAGAAAGCAAATCAGCAGACACCTTCTGTGAAGTCGTCGAAGGAATGCAGTTTGACCGCGGATACATTTCTCCCTACATGGTCACCGATACAGATAAAATGGAAGCCAACATAGATGATGCGCTTATCCTTATCACCGATAAAAAGATATCCAATATTCAGGAAATTTTGCCGCTGCTCGAACAAATCGTTCAATCCGGCAAAAAGCTCGTTATAATCGCCGAAGACGTCGAAGGCGAAGCTCTCTCCACCCTTATTGTCAACAAGCTCCGCGGCACCTTCACCTGCGTCGCGGTCAAGGCTCCCGGATTCGGCGACAGACGCAAGGAAATGCTCCGCGATATCGCCATACTCACCGGCGGCGAAGTAATATCCGAAGAACTCGGCCTTGACCTCAAGACCGCAACTCCGGAAATGCTCGGTCACGCAAAGCAGGTTAAGATCAACAAGGAAAACACCATTATCGTCGGCGGAATGGGCAGCTCTGATGAGATTAAAGCACGCATTGCCCAGATTCGTGCCGCAATAGAAATCACAACCAGCGATTTTGACCGTGAAAAGCTTCAGGAAAGACTCGCCAAGCTCTCCGGCGGAGTTGCGGTTATAAAGGTCGGCGCAGCCACAGAAGCGGAAATGAAGGACGCAAAGCTCCGTATCGAAGATGCGCTGAACGCTACTCGCGCAGCAGTTGAAGAAGGTATCATCGCAGGCGGCGGCGTCGCGCTTCTCAATGCGATACCCGCGGTTAAAGCTCTCCTTCCGACTGTTGAAGGCGACGAAAAGCTCGGCGTTTCGATCATTCTCCGCGCTCTTCAGGAGCCCACCAGACAGATCGTTGAGAACGCGGGCTTTGAATCCAGCGTGATCATCGACAAGATCATGAATTCCGGAAAGAACAGCTACGGCTTTGACGCATATACCGAAAAATACGTCGATATGTTCGAAGCCGGTATTATCGACCCGACCAAGGTCACAAAGAGCGCCCTCCTCAACGCGGCTTCCGTCGCTTCCATGGTTCTCACCACGGAAAGCCTCGTAGCCGACAAGAAGGAAGAAGCTCCGGCCGCAGCCGCTCCTAACCCCGGCATGGGCGGCATGGGCGGAATGTATTAATCCAGGAATATAATTATGTTTAACAAGGCGCCGCCGCACCGATTGTGCGGCGGCGCCTTGGGGTTTATATTAAAATAAATTATATACACTGCATAATAATGTTCACAAACTCAGCCATTTTATAGTTGTAATGATTTTGATAGAATATTATCAATTTATTTAATAATTTATATTGACAATAACGCTCAGATGTGTTATATTAATAAAACATATAATCTTCATAATAAAAACTGATCGGAGAAGAATATTATTTTGTATTATAAAAAATCGCCGCTATTGATTATCGATGTTGTGCTAGTGTTTGTAACGGTTTTTTGCTGGGGGTGTACGGTGAATAAAGTAAATAAAAACGATTTCAATATACCCAATATTACCGCAGTTGAAACTATTGATGGTACGCAGGCAAAGGCGCTTCTTTTAGGGTACTCGTGGGATGACTGTGAAGATGGTGTTCAAGCTGATAGCATATCAGCGTATAAGGCAGAATATACCAAAGAAAATACATTGATTATTGACGGAGAAATGGGAGAGAACATTATTGCTCTTTCCGCTGAAAATCCCATGACAGCGAGTTATGAAATCTATCTACCGAACGGAATGGTATACGATAATGGGAAACGAGAATTATATGATTCACTTAACACACGCCTATACTGGACAGATGATAAAACCGGAATTGGCATAATTGCGCCATTTGTGCCAGGTGTCTATATTTATAAGGTGACAATAAAATGGGAACAGAACAATTTAAATGCCATTTATGGAATTAAGGTGGTTATGACTGGTACTCGTAACGCATATGACGAGGCTATAAGCGTAATATGGAATAATTACAATGAAGCGCTTTCTGTTTCTTTTAAGGGTGTTTCAACATTACCAGGCGCCGAATATGCGGGTAATTGCTATATCTTTGAGGTTGAATTGCCAAATGGTACTGTACAAGCCGCTATGTCAAAGAAGAATGGCACATCGTTAATCTATAGCGGTGGTAACTGGCATTTAAATAATAAATCCTAAGACTAAATATGAATATCATGAGCGATAACGATTGAGATTAGAGCATATGAGCATCCGCTTTTTTATTTTTCATATTACTAACCTCATAAAATTAATATGGCAAGGCGCATATCCTATGGATCATGCAGCCTTGCCGTTTATCAATGGATTTACTCTTTTAAGTTTTACTTATTATATCATGAATTGTTTTGTTTGTCAATATGATAATTTTATTTATTCTCTCTCCCGCCGGTTTCCTTGAACAGCAATTTTTTAAAGGCGGGACCGTTAAAGGGAATCAACGGATATAAATAAGATTTCCCGTCTGTTCCTTTTGTAAGGTATAGTATTACATGATTGATTATAAACGCGCCGATAAACCCCCAGACGCCCAGCAATCCTACGCCTATTATCAAAAATATTCTCGCAAATTTAAAGCCGTATCCAAGCTCGTAATTTGTCGGTACAAAATTTGCGATAGCCGTAAACGCAGCATATAAAATAGTCTGAGGCAAAAACCATCCTGATTTTACGGCGAAATCACCGAGCAGAAGACCGCCTACTACGCTCAACGAATTTGACAGCGCGTTCGGAGTATTCAGGGATGCGAGCTTCAGGCCGTCAATGGCGATCTCAATGATTAAAAACTGCAAGAAAAGAGGGACCGTATATTCATCGAGCTTTGTTATAAATCCCATCTGCGACGGGAGAAGAGTCTTATTGCTTACAAACAAAATCCAAATCGGTATCATGTATACCGAAGCTATGAATACAAAAAGTCTAACAAACCTCATATATGTGCCTGTAAACGGAGGAAAGTAATAATCCTCAGCTTCTTCTAGGTACTCGAAAATACTCATGGGAAGGCAAATGACGCTTGGCGTGGTATCGCATATAATGAGCACCTTTCCTTCCGTAAGCATGGCGGCGGCGGTGTCCGGTCTTTCTACATATCTGACTTTAGGTAGGGGGCTAAACTTCTGAATTCCGGTATGGGGAAAAAGAGCTTCCGATAAAGTTTGCTGAGTGAGCGCCAGTGATTTCAGTGTTTTTATTGATTCAAGCTTTTGACGCATTGTATTCACCAAGGTTTCGTCTGCTCTTCCGGATATATAAGTCATCGTCACCTGCGTTGCGGTCAGCTCTCCTATGGAAAAATTCTCAAAGCAAAGCGACGGCGTTCTTATCCGTCGCCGGATAAGCACCGTATTTTCGAAAATGCTTTCCGTAAAGCCCTCATGAGGGCCACGGAGAGTTTTATTCTTTTCGGGCTCGCTGACCGCTCGTCGGGGATAGCTTTTTACGTCGATTATTATCGCCTGTTTATATCCGTCTATGAGTAATGCCGCTTTGCCTCGGAAAACCTCGTCAGCCGTGCTTATCTCGTTGTCTGAAAAACTCACATCCGGAAACGAAAGGTTTTTTATTGCGAAATCCGTCTCGTTTACACAGTTTGCCGTATTTATATCGGAGCAATCCCGCATTACGAATATAAGATCTTTTGGAGATACATATCCTTGCGTAAAATATATAATAGCGCGCCGACCGTCGGCCACAGTATCAACGCTTTTGATATCAAAGCTTTTTGCGCGATTTAACGCGTTATTCATTAAATTTATGTTTTCATCTATTGCCGCAGAGAGCATATAATCACCTTTTCACTTCTGATTTCCGTCAAAAATAATACCTGTTCTATAAAAACACTCAGTGCTTACTCTTAAAATTTTCAGACTGCATCAAGTTTTAGTATAATCCAGATTCGCGGATGACGTATTTAATTATATTCTTTCCTCATGTGCTCTAATTATTCTATATAATATCTGTTGAACAATCATAAAACACATACTTCAGTAAAAGCTTTTAGCAGACAATATAATAATATTTTACGAATGAAAACATTTCCGTGCAAAGCAAAATATTTATTATGCCCGAGAACTCTTGAATTTATTCATTACCAAAGAAAAAATATTGCAAAATATCAATATGCTTGATATAATTCTTATTATTGCATTTCCATTCTACTTTATGCTAAAGGAATAGCTCCAATGAAACGAAAACGTCTTGACAGAGATATTTGGACATCCATAACATCAAAAAGATATATTCAGAAACAGATAAAAAATAGTGACTTCAATGGAATTGTTTCTCTTTTATATATTGATGATGTTTCTACTGCTTCGCGATGGAAATATCCTGATAAAGAAATAACAGTATGCGACAAGGGAATGAAATGGCTTCAAATCATGCCCTTTGATGAATACTATGTTATAACAGCCATGATTAACGATCAAAGCAACATAAATATATGGTATATTGATATGATAGCAAATAAGGGTTTTTCCGAAGATAACGTCGCCTTTTTTGATGATCTTTATTTGGATCTGACTGTACGGCCGAACGGTGATATAGATATTGATGATATGGACGAGCTCGAAGACGCACTCAAGCAAAATGATATTACTGATGATTTATTTAATTTGGCATTAAGTACGAAGGAAAAACTTCAAAAAGGTATATTAACGGATATACCGAAATTCAACGATTTTTGCATTAAGCTCATGCTTGATATAGAAAACATCAATTTACTATAATTTCTGCAAACAAAGCTCATATTTCGACGGAACGTAATGGTCATAATAAGTTTGTATAGTTTCTGTTGAATAAGGCCAATCCATATCATGATTACCGATTTTAAAAATGAAATTAAAGTGAAGAATGTTGACCGGGCGGCATGAACAGCGTATAATAAATTTATATTTAATGCTTGCTAAAGCATAATGTTATGAGCAGTTGTGTTTGCAAACTGTTATTCAACAGGTATTTACAATTTTAAAAGGATCGGTAATATTATTATGATGGGACCTCCTCTACCACCGCCCGGCGGCGGACGCGGACGATTTGAATATAAAAAGGTTACACCGCCCAAATCGTTTAAAGATCTCTCGAGATATTTAAACGAGCTTGTCGGCGGGTTTTTCTTCCGGCTTTTCTATATATTCAGGCTTGTATGGGAAACCGGGCCATGGATATTGTTTGTAATGCTGTTTATGTCGGTTTTCAACGGCGTTATGCCGGTCATAGGTGCTCTTATATCAAAAAATATACTGAACATGTTTCAAAACGTCATGACCGACAAAACAATCGACTTCAACACGATTCTTATTATGTTTGTTTTTCTTTTCCTGTACAGAATCATCAACAATGTTATGTCAAGGTTGAATAACATTTTTACAAGTATATCAGGTGAACGGGTCGTTGATTATATAAAGAGAAAAATAATGAACAAAGCAAAAACCGTCGATCTTTCTTCCTTTGACCGTCCCGAATTCTATGAAAAGCTTGAAAATGCAAACAGAGAAGCGGGCAGCCGCCCGATAGCCATAATGAGTTCGACCTTCGGTATAGTGTCGACGCTTATCAGTATGATAAGCTTTATCGTAATTCTCGCCTCAATAAGCCCTCTTGCGACACTGGTTATAATTGCGATATCCGTTCCATCCGCTATAATCAACTTTGTATACCGCAAAAAAACATTTACTTATATGCGCCGCCGCTCTAAGGAACGGCGTCAGATGGGTTATTTTTCCGGGCTGCTTGTCGACAAGGATCTTGCAAAGGAGCTCAAGCTCTTTGATTTGTCCGACGGCTTTATCGACAGATATAAGAAAGTCTTTAAGGAATACTTCTCCGGAATTAAAAAGCTTATAATCAACGAAGGGCTTTGGCATGCCGGTCTTTCTGTCATTTCCTCTACGGTCAACTTTCTTTTTTACGTCTTTATCGGCTATAAAGTATATTTAGGCAATATTATGATTGGCGATTATTCGCTGTATACCAACGCGCTTCAGCAAGTTGCGAACGGCGTTTCTTCGCTTATATCGATAACATCGAGCATATATGAAGGCACTCTTTTCATCGACAACATGATCGAATTCATGAACGAAAAACAGACCATCGTCCCCCGTCTTATGCCTCCTGTTGTCCTTTCGCACGGAATGTCTCATACGGTTGAATTTAAAAACGTCAGCTTCAGATACCCCGGAACACAGCGGGATGTTCTTAAAAACATTTCGACCGTATTCCGTCCGGGCGAATCAGTCGTGCTGGTCGGTCTGAACGGTTCAGGCAAAACAACTCTTATAAAGCTGTTAACACGTCTTTATGATCCGACAGAGGGAGAAATCCTGCTCGACGGGCGGAATATAAAAGACTATGACCTTAAATCTCTTTATAAAACATTTGGCATCATTTTCCAGGATTTCGGAAAATATGCCGTTACCGCATCGGAAAACATAACCTTCGGTGATGTGCGCCACGAATTTGATCTTCAGGCAGTAAAAGAAGCCGCCCGCCAAAGCAACGCGGACGACTTTATAGAAAAGTTAAACAGCGGATATGAAACGCCTTTGATGAGGATCTTCGAAGCCGACGGAGCGGAGTTATCCGGCGGGCAATGGCAAAAGCTTGCGATTGCCAGGGCTTTTTATTCTAATTCCGATATATTGATACTCGACGAACCCACAGCATCGCTTGATCCGCTTGCGGAGCAGGAAATATTCAATCAATTTGATAATCTTCGCAAAGGCAAAACGACGCTTTTTGTCTCTCACAGGCTTTCGAGCGCGACAACCGCATCGAAAATTCTTGTGCTTCAAAATGGCGTACTGATCGAGGAGGGCAGACACTCCGAGCTGATGGCGAAAAACGGAGTATATAACCTTCTCTTTACAACGCAGGCAAAAAGGTATATCGACGCGGATAACAATAACCCTCAGGCGGAATCCGCCGATTTACCGCAGGAAAAGGCTTTTGAAAAAACAGCCGGGGAAAATGAAGAGGTTAACAATTTTTCAAATATCCATAAGCCAGAACAGGAATGAGCCGTATTTACACATACGAATCCAAAACCTCTTAAAAAAATGAATTTGCACCGTTTTCCGCCAGTACTCTTACAATTTCACGCATTTCATCCTTCGAATTTGCTTCACGTGCTTTTTTAATCACCGTGTCACGCTGTTCTTTTGACATTCTTCCGAATACTATTACCGCATCGCGGTTCTGTGCCAATGCCATACCAAAGCCGAGCGGGACGGTGTCATCTATCATATAATCCATTTGACCATACCTTTCTTTTCTTTTAGATGGTAATAAAATTTGTCAAAGCTATTTATTTATTACCGTTTTATGATAATATGTCTATTGCTTTATTATTATCCGCTTTATAGCGGTATTTTATGCTTATATTGCAAATAAATCGGTAAAATTATATCAACGGAGATTTGTTATAATGAAAAATATCCGGCTCGACAAGCTTTTATCCGAAATGGGGATCTGCTCTCGGAAGGAAGCGGGACGAATTGCCCGAAACGGCAGTATTACCGTTAACGGTGACATATATAAAGATTCCTCCGAAATAATTGACATATCTTCCGAAATCCGCGTTATGGGTGAACGGATCGAATACGATCCTTGCCCGCTTTTTATGATGAATAAGCCGGCAGGGTTAATATGCGCGGCGGATGATCCGCGGGAAAGGACTGTATTCGAGCTTCTGGGAGAACGGGAAAGGCGAATGGAGCTTTTCACGGTGGGCAGACTTGACAAAGACACCACAGGTCTTTTGATCCTCACCAACGACGGCGCTCTTGCTCACAAGCTTCTTTCTCCTAAAAAGCATGTAGACAAAATATATGACGTCACGAGTGATTTGGAGTTTTCTGAAAACGATGTTGCCGCGTTCAAAGAAGGCGTTTTTATTGACCGCGAAACCAAGACCCTTCCCGCCTTGCTTCAAATCGACAGCATCGATCCGCATAAAGCCCTTCTCACAATAAGAGAGGGTAAATTTCATCAAATTAAACGTATGTTAAACGCGGTGGACAAAAATGTAACCGCATTGAAAAGAGTATGCTTTGCCGGAATACCACTGGATCCTTCCCTTCCTGAAGGCGCGTTCAGGCACCTTACCAAAGAAGAAGCCGATATGCTTATAAACAGATAACGGCGTAACACGCGGCGATTATAGCTGAAGTAATTCCCATTGCCGCCTTGACAGCAATATATTTTTTTATCGACAGATCGGTATCCGAAATCACTGATACTGTCTGGCATATTACCGACACCCCGCCGAATGAAATAAAAAGCGCCGTTAAGACAAATCCCGCCGTTCCTGATAAAGAAGCATGTTTTACTCCGCATGTCATCTCAAGCAATCCGCATATAAAAGTTTTAAGTATACCTTTAAGCCCAAGACTGCCGAGCATTCCGGTCAAAAATGAAAAAAACACCACAAAGCCGCAAATATACAATATATTGACAGCCGCCTCCTTTACCGCTGCGCTGAAAGCCGCGGAAATGCCGGGCGGCTCTTTTATTTCGTGTTTCTCACCGCCGGTAAATCCGCTTACGGCCTTAAAATGCTTTTTTCTATATGTAAAGCAAAACAATATACCGGCGCAAATAAGCTGAATTGCATAAAGCGCCGCGCCGGCCGAGGGTATATCGGGAAATGCTTGTCCCGCAACTCCGAATATAAATGCCGGTCCGCACAGATTACACGCAGGAATCAGCATTTCCGCTTCCTTTTTGCCAAAACAGCCTTTTTTATAAAGCTCCTTGACGCATATACCGCCTATAGGAAAGCCGCATATACTCCCCAGCAGGAATGCTTTCGGCGCGCCGGAGGCACGGTTGTTTTCAGAACCCAATGAAATCAACACCGTAGATAAAACCATGAAAGGAAACAGCGCGGAAACGACAGTGCCGCATAGTTTTATTCCCTCATTAGCGCATTCGGCTGCCGTTTTTGGGAACAAAATAGCCGCAATACATGGCAGAAAAAAAATGGCTGAAGCGAAAGCTCTCAATACTGCGCTATTTTTTTGTGTTACGGTGCGGCTGTTCCGCATATATTTTTTATGTGAATCGGATATTGTTTTATTCATTATGTTCATAATATGAAAGGAAACGGTTATTTTAATGCGTAAGGCAGCAGTTATAGGTCCGGAACAATTATATGATGAAAAGCTTATATACATTCATGGAAGGACGCGCCTTCTGATGGAGGGATGTAAAAAAGTCGTTTTCTGCGATGAAACCACAGTAAAGCTTTTGTGCGGATTTAATGTCACCATCCATGGGGATGGCCTGAAAATAATGCATCTCGGAAACGGAAATGTGGCGGTTGACGGGAGAATATCATCAGTCAGTTTTTCCGATGATGAGCTTCGGACGGTGCGTGAATGAAAAAGCCAAAAAGCAAAGATAATAAAAAAGCAATAAAAGATAAAGAAAATAAAGATAAAAAGCTGCGCAGCTTTTTCCCGGGATTTACCGCGCTTGCCGCCGGTTATTCTGAGCTGTTAATAACCGGAAAGAAACCGGAAAGAGTATTGAATCTGGCGATAGCGCATAATATCGACGTTATATACGCGCAGGGATACAATGATTCCATCAAAATAGCCGTGACTCTTTCGGATTCGGCACGCATCATTGAGCTGTGTAAAGCAGAAAATATGCTCGGAGCCGTCATATCTGAAAATAAGCACGGCTTGAGACCGTTTTTTCTTAAATACAAAAGAAGGATCGGGCTGTTCGCAGGGATTATTTTTCTGATTTTTTCATTATACTTATCGACATTATTCATCTGGTGTGTTAAAATAGAAGGGAATGTAAGTTTAACCGAAGAACAGCTTCGGGATATGATACGCAAAAGCGGCATATGTGAAGGCGGTTTGGCGAGATCTGTCGATCCTGACGCGTTCCGCTTGACGCTTATTACGGAGCACCCGGAAATTGCATTTGCCGCCGTCACAATAAGCGGCACCACCGCATATATACAGATAGCCGAACGCACTCCACCGCCAGCAAAGCGCGACATCTCACTCCCGATAAATCTTGTGGCCTCTCGCAGCGGTATAATCAGAAAAACAATCGTCATACGCGGTACCGCCGCAGTAAAGGCCGGACAATACGTAAAAGAAGGCGAGCTTCTCGTCAGCGGCATAACCGCACTGAAGAACAGCGCATTCCGCATTGTCCGCGCCGAGGGAAAGATATATGGGGAAACCTGTCATGCGCCTGAATTCACCGTTCCTACCCAGGCGGACGTAAAGGTTTTTACCGGAAGAGAGATGACGGTTTCTTCTCTCGATATTCTCGGCTCTCAAATACCGTTATATCTGAACGGAACATGCAGTTTTGAGGATTATGATGTCATGCGTTTCCGGGATGAGGCGTTTTTATTTGACATAATAGAGCTTCCGTTCGGAATTATGAACCGTGTTTTTTTGGAATATGAAATAAAACGTGAATGGATATCACCTCAAAGAGCGCAGGACATAGCATATGACCTTCTTGCTGCATATATCAAAAACAAACTCACCGGCGCCGAAATAATAAGTAAGGAAACGGAAATAACCTGTTCTGACACGGACGGCTCCGTCACTCTTCGAGCTTCAATCAACTGTATCGAGGATATAGCTGTAGAAAAGGAATTTACGATAGGACAATGAGTAATTATCTGATTGCCGCTATATTAAACTGCATTTAAATAAACCTTATTTATAAGAGAGAAAAGCCCATATGCCAGAGCCTTTTTTCTCTTTAAGCGGTAATTATTTTATTGCCGAGTTAATAATACAAGCATAATAATAAAGAAAAGGATATCAAGCGATGGCTGAAAGAGTCATATATATTGACAGCACGGAAAGAATAGCGGAAATATTCGGCAGCCGGGATGCGAACGCGTCAATAATCGAACGGGAATTAAATGTCGTTTTAATAAACCGCGATATCGAAATAAAAATAACAGGCAATGATAAATCCGTTTCCGACGCGGAACAAGTCATATCTTATCTCGATAAGCTTCTAAAGCTTTCCGGTCAGCTTACAGAGCAAAATGTTCAATATGCCGTAAGCCTGATCAAAGACGGAAACGGCGCTCTTCTTGATAAAATCAGTACGGACGTGCTCTGCATATCAGCGAAGGGTAAGCCTATAAAGCCCAAAACTCTCGGCCAGAAGGAATATATCGACGCCATAAAGGACAACACGATCACACTCGGAATAGGTCCGGCCGGAACCGGAAAAACCTTTCTCGCGGTCGCGATGGCTATATCGGCACTTCGCCGTAAAGAGGTCAATAAACTTATTATCACACGTCCCGCCGTCGAAGCCGGAGAAAGGCTCGGCTTTTTGCCCGGTGATATTCAAAGCAAAATCGACCCTTATTTGAGGCCGCTGTACGATGCGCTCTATGAGCTTATGGGGTACGAGGGCTTTCAAAGGCAATATGAAAAAGGCATAATTGAGGTCGCTCCGCTCGCATATATGCGCGGACGAACTCTCGATGATTCCTTTATAATACTGGATGAAGCGCAGAATACGACGCCGGAACAAATGAAAATGTTTCTCACACGTTTGGGCTTTAACTCGAAAATGGTCGTAAACGGTGACATAACTCAGATCGATCTCCCCGCCGGTACACGCAGCGGCCTTAAAGACGTAATGAGGATATTGAAGGATATCCGCGATATTAAAATAATAACTCTCACCTCGCGCGATGTCGTGCGGCACAGCCTTGTCAGTAAAATCGTCGAAGCATACGAAAAGCACGCGGCAGAAAAGGCACGTTATAAGCCTGACGCTGACGGCGCGGAAAGATGGGGGAAAGCCCAGGGCAGAGCCTCAGGCGCCTCCTTTACCGGAGCAAAAAAATATATAAAGACGAAATGATTTATTTATATGAAACATTTTACAGATATATCAAACAGACCCGGCTGTTATAACCCGGATGGCGCAATGCGTAAAAAAATTCGGGAAGCCGTAGATGAGACGCTTAATTCAGAAAAAATCGAATTCCATTGCATCATGTCGGTCTGCGTCGTCGGAGACGACGAAATAAAAGAACTGAACAATAAATACAGAAATACGGACAGCGTCACGGATGTTCTTTCGTTTCCAATGTACGGTTCAATGGACGAAATAAGATCCGCGCCGCCGGAAGATTACGAACCCCGTTCAAGAACAAGCGGACTTTCGATCGGCGATATAATATTATGCGAAAGTGTAATAAAAGAACATGCCGAAGAATATTCTGACAGCTTTGAAAACGAGCTGTTATATATGGTTGTTCACTCCGCGCTTCACCTTTTGGGATACGATCATATAAACGGCGGCACGGCAGCCGAAGAAATGAAGCAAAAACAGGATTCAATTTTTGAAAAGATAAGGATTAAATATTTAATATGACTGAAAATAAAATTACTCCAAAAGCTCCCCGCACCGGTTTTGTTGCGATTGTGGGACTTCCTAACGTCGGAAAAAGCACGCTTTTAAATACTCTTCTCGGAGAAAAGCTTGCCGCGGTTTCAAAAAAGCCCCAGACCACGCGCACACGCATAACAGGCATACTGACCAAAGAAAATATTCAGTATGTATTTCTTGATACGCCCGGAGTCCACAGACCGAGGACAAAGCTGGGCGAAATGATGATCGAAGAGATAGGAACTGCGCTGGCGGACGTTTCATGCGTTCTTTTTGTAACCGAACCGCTCGGTCAAATCTCGGAAACAGAAAGAAATATGCTGGCAAAGCTTAGAATCCAGAAACAGAACGTTATATTATTGATCAATAAGATTGATGAATTCAAAAAAAGCGCCATACTCACAACAATGGACGCATTTTCCAAGGAATTTGAATTTGCGTCGATAATACCGATCTCCGCAAAGGAAAACGACGGAATAGACATAATATTCAAGGAGCTTGATCCGTTTATAGGTGAGTGTGACTGGTATTTTCCTTCGGATATGATCACCGATATGCCTGAAAGAAGAATTGCCGAGGAAATTATCCGGGAGAAGCTCCTGAGGCTCCTTGATCAGGAGATTCCGCACGGCACCGCTGTCGTCGTAGAGGAATTCAAGGATATAAGAGGTCACCTTCTGTCGATCCGCGCGGAGATATTCTGTGAAAAACCGTCGCATAAGGCGATAATCATAGGCAAAGACGGCGCGATGCTCAAAAAAATCGGAACATACGCACGCGAGGATATGGAAGCCTTTTTCGGAGTGAAGGTAAATCTCGACCTATGGGTCAAGGTAAAGAAAAACTGGCGCGACGACAGCTCCTATCTGAACGAACTCGGATTTATAAAAAAAGATTGATTTCTGCCAGGACAGATCACAAAAATGCCGGAAGTTGTAAAAGGACTCGTAATAAGAGAAACGCTCGCGGGCGAATATGACAAACTGCTTACCGTGCTTACAGAAACACGCGGCAAGCTGTTTTTCCGTGCTTACGGAGTGCGCTCGCTGATCAACCGCAACTCGGCTTCATGCCGGATATTTTCTTATTCAGAATTTGTTCTTCGTGAAAAAAACGACCATTATTATCTCAGCCAGGCACAGCTGATTAAAAGCTCACTAGAACCCGGCACGGAATTCGATGGAATGTCGCTGGCGTTTTACTTTTTCGATCTCTGCGATTACTGCGCCTCCGACGAGGAAACATGCGGCGGAATGCTTAAAATGCTTATGAACGCGCTTTATATCATTTCGAAGGGCGACAGACCATATGATCTGATCAAGGCTGTTTTTGAGCTCAGGCTTATGACGCTGCTTGGCTTCATGCCGGACATGGCCGGATGCAGTCTATGCGGCCGCGACTGCGGCGTTATGGATGAAAAGAGTGCCTTTCACCTGACGAACGGCAATCTTCGGTGCCGTGACTGCGCGGCAAAAGCGGCAAGAATAGAAATTGAGGATATAATCAACGAGGGTGAAGCAATCAAAGCCGACGATATAGATTCACACATCGTGTATATTTCGCCGGAATGCGTGAGACTTGTCACACGTACTATCAGCGTCTCGGAAAATACGGCATACGCTGTAAATGTTCCGATGACGCTTTTAAAAGAATTTTCGGCTTTTGCCGAAAGATATACTGTAAATCAGCTCGAAAGGACATTCGACACACTTAAATTTTATAAGGATTTTAAACAATGATAAACTCAGACAGCTTTCAAAAAGCGCTTCATACGCTTGAATTTGATAAAATACTTGATATGCTGTGCTCATGCTGCCGGCTCGAATCCGGATGTGAACGGATCAGAAAAACCGTTCCGCTCACAGACGGACATGAGATCCTGCGCCTTTTAAAGCAGACATCCGAAGCAAAGGCTCTGCTTGCCGTAAAGGGTGCGCCTTCCATGTCGGCACACATCAGCATGCCTGATATTGTTTCACGCGCGGAAAAAGGCGCGGTGCTGACTCCGGGAGAGCTTTTACGCGTCGCGTCAATGCTCTCTTCCGCTTCCGCCATAAAGAGCTTCGGTGAAAAAGCGAATGAAAACAGCATGCTGTTCCCTATTTTTTCGCATATGCTTCCGAATAAACAGCTCGATCAGTCGATAACTCATGCAATCGAAAACGAAGATATGATCTCTGACGATGCTTCTGACGAGCTGAATTCTATCAGGCGAAAAATAAGAAACTCCGGAGCACGCATACGCGAAACTCTATCCAAATACACAGGCGGAGCATACTCGACCTATCTCCAGGACAATATTATTACCATACGTAACGGACGATATGTCGTTCCCGTTAAGGTTGAATATAAAAACGAGGTCAAGGGTCTTGTCCACGATACCTCATCCTCAGGAGCCACCGTATTTATCGAACCTCTTGCGGTTGTGGAATTGAATAACGACATCAAAATGCTTGAAAACGAGGAGCATCGCGAAATAGAGCGCATCCTCACACAGCTTTCTTTCGATGTCGCGGCATACGCCGATTCCCTTCTGCTCGACTACATGAATATAACCGAAATGTCTGTTATATTCGCAAAGGCGGAATTGTCCTTTAAGCTTAACGCCGCCGAACCGAAGCTTAATCTCAACGGATATTCCCACTTTATAAAAGCGCGGCATCCTCTCCTTGAAAAGGAAAAGGTTGTTCCGATAGAAATAATGCTCGGAGGAAATTTTGACACGCTCGTTATCACCGGACCGAATACTGGCGGCAAAACAGTTTCTATCAAGACCTTTGCGTTATTGGCGATGATGGCGCAGTCGGGATTTCACATTCCCGCGGACGAAGGAAGCGAATTCTGCGTTTATAAAGATATCCTTTGTGATATCGGCGATGAACAGAGCATAGAACAGTCGCTTTCGACCTTTTCATCACATATGATCAATATTATTTCAATCCTTAAGCGCTGCGGCGAAGGATCGCTTGCTCTGTTCGATGAACTCGGCGCGGGAACCGATCCTGTTGAAGGCGCGGCTCTCGCAGTTTCCATTCTCGAATATGTAAAGCGTTCCGGCGCCAAATGCCTCGCGACTACTCACTACGCCGAGCTGAAAACTTATGCTCTCGAAACCGACCGTGTCGAAAACGCGTCCTGTGAATTTGATATAAATTCTCTTAAGCCGACATACAGGCTGATTATCGGCACACCCGGACGCAGCAACGCTTTTTTGATTTCGGAGCGTCTCGGGCTCGATACCTCTATAATAAAGCACGCCGAAACGCTTATTGATACCTCAAGCCTCAGATTTGAAAAGGTAGTGGAAAAACTCGAAGCGGACAGAATTGCCATGGAGGAATCGCGCCGCATTGCCGAAAAACAGCGCGACGAAACCGGTAGAATGCATAGCGATGCCCTTGAAGAACGCGACAGGCTCATCGCCTCGGCCCAAAAGGAACTTGAACGTGCAAAAACAGAAGCTACGCGCCTTATTAAAACCGCCAAAGCGCAAAGTGACGCAATATTTATCGAGCTATCGGAATTGAAAAATAAATCCACAGATGATCTGCTTAAAGATGATCTTGACGCTAAACGCGCCGCGTTCCGAGACAGTCTAAGGGGTATTGAAAAGGAAATCGACAACCGCGACATGCCAGAACCTGACGACGATTATATACTTCCGCGTGAGCTCGTCAAAGGAGACAAAGTGCTTGTCGTTCTGGGAAACGATAAAAAGAAACATGGCGTCGTGGAAAAAGTAAACGGCGACGAAGCGTCGGTGATATGCGGCAGTATCCGCATGAAGCTGAAAACCAAAGCTCTCCGCCTCGTATCCGGCCTTGCCGCGGCAGAAAGCAACGCCGTAAAACGAAGCGCGACATCTTCTCTGCGTCCCAGCGTTAAAAGTGAGATTGATCTCAGAGGTCTTACCGGAGAGGACGCATGGTTTTCAACCGATAAATACCTTGACGACGCAATCCTTGGCGGGCTTAATTCCGTCACGCTCATTCATGGTAAAGGTACGGGAGCATTGCGAAAAGCAATGTGGGATTATTTAAAGCGCGATTCAAGAGTCGCTTCTTACCGCATGGGAGCATACGGAGAGGGAGACAGCGGCGTCACTGTCGTCGAATTCAAGAAGAAAAAATAATATTAAAAGGGATTTCACATGAACAGCTTTAAAATCAGCGCGTTTGCCGACGAAATAACAACGGATTTTGCCGGGCAGATAGAAACGCTCAAGTCTTTGGGGATCAGTTATATCGAGCCGCGCGGGATCGACGGCGAGAACATATCAGTAATAAGCATGGAAAAAGCCCGGTCAGCCGCCGCGATGCTTGATAAAGCCGGCATCGGAGTGTCATCCATCGGCTCTCCGTGCGGAAAGCAGAATATAACCGAGGATTTCAAGCCGCATTTTGAAATGTTTCGCGGAATATGCGAAAAAGCGAAGATATTCGGGACAAAGAACATAAGAATCTTCAGCTTTTACGTACATAAAGGCGAGGAAGATAAATACCGCTCCGAAATTCTCGCCCGAATGGAAAAAATGCTTGAACACGCTGAAAAAAATTCTCTCACGCTTTGCCACGAAAACGAGACCGGCATATACGGAGAATCTCCGAAAAGATGTCTTGATATAATGACACATTTCAGCGGACGAATGAAAACCGTGTTTGATCCCTGCAATTTTATTGTCGAAAAACATGAATCATATCCGAAGGCTTTCAATATGCTTCGCGAATACATCGAGTATATGCATATAAAGGATGCCGATGCCGAAGGACGCATATGTCCCGCCGCTATGGGAGTAGGCGGCATACCCGAAATACTCACCCAGCTCAAAGCAGATGGAAAGGACGGCATTTTCCTGACGCTTGAACCGCATCTGCTTTCATTTGAAGGCTTAAACCAGCTTTCGATCAACTATGAGGATCTTACGCGCAAATATACTTATTCTTCTCCTCTCGCCGCATTTACAGCCGCCGCGGAGGCATTGAGAAAAATTATATGAACGCTTAAGTACTCTTTTGAAAAAGCACTCTTAAGAATCCCGGAAAACTTAAATTCAATGAATTAATGCTCTCCGGCATCGCTTTAGGATTTATAATTTTCGTGCGCAAATAAAGCCGCTCCGGATTTTTCAACATGAATACGGAGCGGCAATTTAATATGTTCCATTAACAGTCGAAAATGCGCTCAACTTTATGTAAGTGAAGCAGAAATAACATAAACTCGAAAGCCGGTTGAATTTTATTCAAAAAATGAGTTATTGTTTTTCTCGCTCTTTTTTTATACAATAATAACAGAATTCGAATTCAATTATTTACAAAAAGGAATGAAATGAAATGACGATAGGTGAAAAGATAAAAGAATTACGTAAAAAAAATGATCTCACACAGGAAAAACTTGCGGATTATCTTTGCGTATCATATCAAGCAGTATCAAAGTGGGAAACCGGTATTTCAAGCCCAGATTTATCGCTTATTGCCCCACTTACGAAACTACTTCATGTAACATCCGATGAGCTATTGGGGTTAAATGTACAAAAGCAAGATATGCGAAAGTTGGAACTTGAAGAAAAATATGAAGAAACATGGAAAACCGGTGATCTTGATGAACGATGCAAAATTGCCGGAATCGCAGTAAACGAGTATCCTGGAGACATGAAATATCTTGATTGGTATGCATGGGCGATAGCAATGCGTTCATTTGTTTTCAAGGATGACGAAACATATTCTGCTGAACAGGAAAAAGCAATTAAAATGTTTTCAATAGTCATTGATAACACTACTGATGAAAAAATCAAAGCAAGTGCCATACAAGGAATTTCGCAATATTTAAATTTTCGAGGGCGTAAAGATGAAGCATTAAAATATGCAGAGCTTTATCCAGAAAATTATTCTGTAAGTAATGTCTACTGAACAAATACGAATTTCAAATTTCGCTGCGGTAGATGATGTGTTATTAGCAAACAATATAGGAACACAAAAAAGGCGCAAAGAACCTTTTTCAGGTTCAGGACAATAACAGACATAGCGATACA